>CAZUTC010000025.1:0-17649 GCA_964623485.1 uncultured bacterium
TGTTTTATCATGTTCTGTCTCCTGCTAAAAGGCTATCAAGCAGATTTTTTATTGGAGAAAGATTTTTTGTGCTAATCTGATTATAAAAAATTCGAAGTATAATTTGGTTATCCTTCCCCGGCTCAATTTTCACGGCAGGGATTTTACCTTTTCTTAAATCAGCCATGGATTTAACCCCCTTTTTACCTGCTCCTGAAGTTTTGACAGGTAACCTCTCATAGATAAATTATATAAAAATTCCTTTCTTTGTCAATTATGTGATTTATAACCCCCACACAAATCCTATATACAATCCTCCTGTTTTCTCTGTCTTTTTCATCTCTTGAAAGTAAAAGACTATATCACCGCCTAAGAAAAAGTGTGTATATCTTTTAATCTTTGTAGATATTCCGGAAGTAAATCTTAATATCCCCGGATAGGCTATGGCGGTTCTGAAAAAGGGAGTGACTTTCCTTTTGGCTTCCTTACTCAGAATAAGAGAAAACTGAACTGGAGAGAGCCCCCAGAACTCTATCTGAAATGCAAAATCCATATAAGGATTTTCTGGAATCTGCATCTTTATATCCCATGAAGATAAAGCGAGATTTTCAATTAAATCATACTCTAAACCCTTATGACTAAGCCCAAGAATATAAACCCTGTATCCTAAATCTACTCCAGGACTCTTTTTTGTGGCCCTAACTCCATACTTGAACATTCCGGTAAGGTAAAGGTAGGGAGGGGTATATCCAAACTTTTCTTCCTCTATTTTCCATGGGTAGGCGCCTATTCCAACCCCTACATTTATTCCATTTGCAGTTTTTGCGGTTTCAAGCATGGTTCCACAGGTTATAAAAACCAAGAATATGGGTATGTATCTCCTCATCTTAAAAATCCTGTTTTAAAACTTAAAAACAGTTTCCATTCCTCTTTTCCTCTCTTTTTGCTGTATCCTACATAAATTTCGGTATTAAGAAGCCTTGCATAATACATTCTACTACCCACTCCCACCACTCCTGCCATATCATCTCCAAATTTTTCATGAGCTAAAAATAAAAAGTATGAAAGGTTTCTGTAAATCCTTCCAAAGGAAAGTCCAGCCATTTTAAAACTGACCATTTTTAAAACTCCCCAAAAACCCACTGCATAATTTCTCTTTCTTGTCAATTGGAATAAAATCTCTTCCATTATCTCAGGCATTTCCTCAAGGTTCTCAAACTCCAGCATAAACTTTGCATCTATCCCTATTGTTCTTTTTTTACAGGGGAAAGAGGTTTCACCTCCTGCTAAAAAGGAAATAGAATAAGGATATTCAACCGATGTTCCAAAAAATACTCCACTTCCTCTATTTATGAAAGGAGAAAGTTCAAAGAGGATTAAAAAACCTACCATATTACCTTCCTTGCTATCTTTAAAAACAAAGGAGAATACCTTATAAGCATTCTCCATATACTCTTAAGGTCAAACTTCTCTATTCTTTTTGCGTGTAAATAATCTCTTCCAAAATCAAACACTTTCTCAAGTTCTTTGTTTTTTAGTTTAAGATACACATTCCTTATCTTCTCGTTGAATCTTAAACCTTTAACAAACTCTTTTTCCAATCTTTTTTTATAATTTTTATACACATCCTTATCCTCCATAATACTCTCTCCTGCGAATTTTCCTGAGAGCATTCCATTTACTATCCCAGCTCCAGACATTGGATCGATAAGCCTTGCTGCATCTCCTGCCAATAGGATTCTGTCCTTTCCAAAGTCTTTTGGAACATAGGCAGAGACCAAACCTCCGCTCCTTTCTATTATCCGGAATGCTGGGAACCTTTCTTTTAAAAATTTATCCAGAAAGAAGGAAGGGGGTTTAGGGGTAAGGACAGGGGATATGCCAAGCCCAATATTTGCAAGATTCTTGTCCTTTGGAAATATCCATATGTACCCTCCAGGACATTTATCAAAATCAAGTATAATCTCCACAGAGGTGGTATCAAAATCGGGTCCAGAAATAAGGTATTGAGCACAGGAGTGTATCTCATGAAGTTTTAAGAATCTCGAAAGTCCAAGTAACCTACCCATTCTTGACTCTATTCCATCCGCAACTATTAAATTGTCAAACCCTACCTTATCTCTTTTACCATGGTATTCAATTATAAGGTATTTCTCTTCAATTCCCTTTGCTTCTGTTTCAATCATTGTATCTGCCTTCTCTGAAGCTAAAGAGAAAAGGTCTCTGTCGAATATCCTTCTTTCAAGTATATATCCTGGGTACACAAACTCAACTTCAAATCTTTTATTCTTGGGACCCGTAAAAACCACCTTGTTTGTTTTATTTGCAATCCATCTTTTTTTTATCTTTTTTATTACAAGCTCTATTCCTCTTACTGAGGCTCCCTCTGCACACATCACCGGAGTTCCTGTTATTTTTTTTCTTTCAATAATAAGTGTTTTTACTCCCTTTTCACTTGCATAAATTGCAGCACTACTTCCAGCAGGTCCTGCTCCAATTACTATAAGGTCATATGTTTTCATTTCTTTTTAGAAAAAAACATTAAAAATCCTGCAAGGGAGAGTCCTGCTCCAAAAATCATGGGGAGTCTTAAAGAGATATCTCCCAGGGTTCCTCCGAAAAATGGTCCTACGGTTCCACACAATCCAGTAACTCCATTCAGTGCTCCTGAAACAGTGGAGCGTTCAATATTTCTTTCAAGGAGATAGTAAAGACTTCCAAGGTAAAGTAAAGCCCAGGATAGGGCAAGCACTATTTGATAGGGGATTATCTCAAAATGACTTTTCGCCTTAAAGAAAAGAATAAAGGTAACAAATGAAAGAAAAAGACCGGTTTTAACGGCAAATAAAGCGTTAAGTCTCTTCACAAAAAGCATGAAAAAGAATTGAAGGAATGGATTTATACTGTAAATTATACCTGTCCATAAGGCATTTGCACCCAGTTTTGCAAGAAAGAGAGGGTATATTGTCCATACTGCAAATGCTCCAGTATGTCTTAAGAAAAAAGAAAGATAAAGTCTTAAATTCTTCCTCAGGACCGAAAGAGAAAAGATCGAGACATCTCTTTTAGGTATAGGCTCTTCCTTCAAAGGAAGGATCATAAAAACAATAAAAAACATGAAAAAAGAGGCTATTAAAAAGATATCACTTTTAAATCCCAGCACTCCTATCAATAAAGACCCGGCTGCCCATCCAAGGGACCCAAGGGCAGTAAAAACTCCTATATCTTTTTTAGAATCATAAGCATATGCGGTGAGGGCTCCTGGAATCATCCCTGTTCCCAATCCAGCCAGTATTCTTAAAAGTACTACTTGAGAAAAGTTTACAGAGTATTTTAATAAAAAAATGGAGATACTTGCAATCACTATTCCGGAAACCACAAAGAGTTTCCTCTTGAAAAAATCTCCAAGTCTTCCGAATACAACGCCTGAAAAAAAGTAAAAAATTTGATACAGGGAGATTACGATTCCCACGCTTTTCACATTTCCGGTTATTTCTTTTATAAATACTGGAATGTAAACAAATGACATCATCAAGGAAACAGCGATTAAAAAGTTTGCTATATAGAGCAATCTTTATCTCTTTATTGCCATTATGATGCTATAGATTATTCCACCGAAAAGTACCCCGGTGGCAATTACAAAGGTCAGCCATCCTGTCCAGTGCATTTTACTCCTCCTTTGTTTTTATTCTCGAAAGGATTATTGCTATAATAAGAAATCCTCCTATCACCAGCCAGCCTCCTAAGAACTCTGCGAGTCTGGGATAACCTTCGTATGGGGAAAGGAAAACCTCTTTAAAAGAGTAGGAAAGAAGAACAAGTGAGAGAATCGGAACTATAAACTTTATTGAAAAATCCCACCATCTTCCCACACCTATTTCAGATACTGAGTTTGCAAATTTTCGCATGTTGGATGCCTTGTATACATAGGCAATTATCACTGATTCCAAAAATGCTACTACAAAAAGTCCAAAATGGTTCATGAAGTGGTCAACAATGTCAAGCCAGTAAAGCCCTGCTCCAGTAGTATAAATAATTCCTATTATAAATGCCACGACTGCAATCCCAATGTTTGTATACTCCCTTTTTGTTCCAAACTTATCCATCAATCCTGCAACCCCTGCTTCAACAAGGGAAAATGCAGAATCCACTGCAAGGGTTAAAAGCATAAGAAAGAATAAAACTCCAAAAATAGGAGCAAAGGGCAGGTGGTTTATTATGGTAGGATATGTAACAAATGCAAGTTCTGGACCGCTCTTCATTACCTGGGCTACCGGAACACCCATTATCTTAGCATAATAACCAAGGGTAGAAAAAACTGCAAACCCTCCAACATAGGCGGTAGCAGCATCTGCAAATCCTATAATGAATGCATTATTAACAATATCTGACTTAGGAGGAAGAAAACTTGCATATGCAATCATTACCCCAAAACCCACTGTAAGGGAAAAGAAAACCTGGCTTATCGCGGCATGCCACAACTCAGGGTTTAAAAGCATACGAAAATTTGGTGTCAAATAATATTTAATGCCTTCAAATGCCCCAGGAAGGGTAACTCCTCTTACCACAAAGACCAGAATTAGGATCCATGGAAGTATAACAGTCACATATACCACCCTTCCCACAGTCTTTGCACCCTTCCATATAGATAGAACTATCCATATCCAACTTACCGCAAGTCCTGCAACAATAACCCATTGAATCTTTCCAAAATGGAATATACTATCGGTAAGCCCAAGAACCTTTTCGAAGAAGAATGCCTTTGGATTGGCTCCCCATGAAAGGTTGAATGAGTAAACAAAGTAGTTTGCAGCCCATCCCATCACTACTGAGTAGTAAGTAACTATTCCAAATCCAACAAGCAGAGCAAACCATCCAACCCATTCAAATCTTCCCTTTCTCTTTGCCCTGGGTTCAGTTCCTTCGTATCCATCCAGTTTGAAATTTATTTTCCCTAAGGAGAAGGGAGCAGAACCCTTCAACTTGTAGCCTATAGCAAACTCCAGCATTAAAAGGGGGATGCCTACAAATACAAGGGCTATGATATATGCAAATAAAAAGGCTCCACCTCCATATTTATAACATATGTATGGGAATCTCCATATATTCCCAAGCCCAATGGCAGAGCCGATGGAAGCAAGGACAAAAGCAACTCTGTTATCCCAGTATGTATGCTTTTCCATTCAGCCTCCTTTTTTAAAATTTTATCCATAAACCCCCAAAAATCAAATTGCAATGGTTAAATATGTGTAAGAAGAATCCCTAAAATAACGCTTCCAAGAAGGAACACGCCCAGCAAACCTGAGGCTTCCTTTGTTCCCTTAGCATACCCATTTCTATACCCATCTTCAAATCCTTTTCGGAATCCTTCTTCGAATCCTTCGTAATAGCCTAAAGCGATATAGAAAGCCTTTATATCTTCCAATGTTGGATTCTCTGCAAGAACAGGCTTTTTACCTCTGAATTTTTCTATTTCCTTTGTAGGAGGGGTCGGAACCGTAACCTGAGGAAATGGAAGAATGCATGACATACATCCTGCTAAACAGGCTGCCTTCCCTTCCGATAGTCCCATTTTAAACCCTCGGTCCTTTCCTTTTCTATACCCATCCTCATATCCATTCGCTCTCCCAGTTTCTCTCCATGCATCTTTCAAAACCTCTATTTTTCTATCTGTTTCAGAGAATAGAATTAAGGATAATGCTATCCACCCAAACATGTTCTGGAGAATAACCTCCAAGCATCAAGGGCATGGAAAGAAATATTAATATTTGTATGTATAATAATATCTGCTATTCCTTTAAATTCCTGGGATGTAACAACACCTGCAGCATCTATAGAGATTTCAGGGATAAAGAAAAACCTCACCCCAATCATCACAGTATGCCGGGGTTTTATCTCCATTTTTTCGGGGGAGAAATGGTAAAGAGAAAGGTCTTGATACTCTATCATTAAAATGGTGGAGTTATTAACAGAATAAAGCAATCCTCCCATTCCACTATAGGTAATTTTCTGTTTCTCATCAATTTCTTTTTCATCTTTATCTTCTCTTACTATTTTATATCGATTGTCAATTACTTTACCACCGAGCACCAAATCAAGATCACCAAGTTTTTTCTGAAAAATTCCATAGATTGTACCTGCTCGATACAAATACCTATAGTATACTGCAGTGTCTTTACTTACTTCCACCCTTTGCCATTGCTCTGAATAAAATGGCCATGTTTTAAAGAGAAACCCAAAAGAAGGAACAAAACCGAATTCCTTCCATAGTCTCACTTTCACAGATGTTGCGGGAACATTCAAAACACCTCTTCCTATATTAGTAAGCGTTCCTATAGAATTTACCTCTAACTCACCAATCCCTCCCAGACCGAAGTTAAAAAGAAACAAAGGTGAAAAAGGTTGATAACCTTCCTTCTCCCTTACCATATTAAGGGTACCTCCTCCTATGAGCCCTATAACATAAGGGTCTATTATATCGCAGGTAGGAGCAAGAAATAACCTTGTAGGTCCTAAAAATTTTTTCTTTGTAAGTTTTCCCTCGTCCTTCTTGGCTAAAGTAGAGACCTTTTTTAATTTAGTTTGGGAAGGCTTCTGTGGCGAAGAGACTTTTACCATAAAACGCTTTTTAAATGACTTCATTGCTTCCCTCTTTGCCTCCTCTAACAATAGACCGCATCTTCCACAATACTTTCTCTCCCACGGATTTACTTCTCCACACCTCGGGCATTTTACAGAGTCGGGATGCTCCTTTTTTATAGTCTGTAAAGAAGAGGGGGAAACTTCTTTTTCTTGAGCATTTATATGAAAAGACACAAAGGAAAACAAAACTACCCAAAAAATAATATACTTCATGCAAAATTTTACACTATTTTTTTATCATGTCAAGAATATAAAGAACTTTATGATGTTTTAGGGAAGTATTATATTACCCTTTATCAATAAAACTTTATATTAGGCGTTTTTAAGCCACATAATAAATTATCTCGTATGTATAATTTTTATTATCCCTCAAACTCCGAAAATCTCCTTAACTTCCACTGCTTAATTAATGAAACTTGACATAAATTTTAGAGCTTTTATAATTTAAATATGCATGGGGAAAATTTAAAACCAGCAATATTTTTAACTATATTTTTAAGTTTTTTAATTTTTTGCCAAAAAGAAGAAGAGTTAAGTCCGGAGAAAGAATTTTATACTCCTGTATTAATATATCCAGTCGATACATGTATATTTTACGATACTGTTACATTTATATGGCATAAGGTGAAAGAAAGTGAAAAGTATATCCTCTGGATAGGAGGAAAACCCTGGAATCCAATAAAAAAGATTCCCACTGCTTCTCTCTCCTTAGACACCGTTGAAAGAGATACATTTTTGAAGGTTTCTCTTTTTGATTATGGAAGGTGGGCGAAAATTTATTGGAGAGTGGGAAGTTACTATGAAATAAGTGATACCACTTTGTGGTCTGGTTTGGACAGTTTTTACATTTCCATACCTCCTCGTTTAATTTATCCCTCTGAAAACTTCCTTTTGATTCTCAACTTCTGCGATTCGGTAAGATTTGAGTGGGAAAACCTCGGAGCTTCAGAATACATACTACAATTCTCAAAGGATAAAAGTTTTAAAGATATAAAAGAAAATATCTATGTTAAAGGAAAACACTGGTATATTAGAAAATTCAGTGAACCTGATTCTTTTTACTGGAGAGTTAAGGTAAAGGACGAAGGAAAAATCAGAAATCCCTGGTCAAAGGAAAGAAAGATAATGATAATAAGGGTAAATAGAGTTTCGGATTACTTTCTTTATTCAAAAGATTACTCTTCACTATATAAATGTTTATGGTGGAGAGAATCTGGATGGGTTCCAGGAGGCGCGTATAGGGATTCAGGAGAGCAGGAAATAAAGGTTTATGCAGTTTCAGCAGAAAGCTATGCGGTAAAGTTAAACCGTCCTTTACCTGACATAGGAGAAAATTTTGAATATATTCTGAAAGATACCTTGTGGTATATATCTTATTTCCATAAAGTTAGACACCCTGGCTTTGAAGATTCAGTAAATTTTATCATTCCTATCATCCCTTTTCCAGATACCATTCGGAATGGGTATTTTGAACTTTTTATATACTATAGGGGAGATACTCTCGTAATGGAACATACATATGAAGAACCATACAGTTTCGATCCTCTTTTTTATCAAACAGTACGGTCTTATAGAGTTAAAGATAAAGGATTGGTGGTCTGCAAAACCTATTACCACTTTCAAGATGCGGAAATAATACCTTATTTTTATTGTGACTCTACCGCTGTTTGGTTTTTAAAAGATTTTTATTAAAAGTTTAAAACTATTAATTTTTTGGTTATACTTTCCTCAGGAACCCTGAGCTTGCAAAAATATACTGGGTGAGGGTGTCCATTCCCTATAGGTATGGGAACTGCGCCCAGTTTAAAACCGTGTTTCTTGCCCACAGCTACAAATCATTTTAATCCCATCATTTCTGCCCGGCACAGACAACTCCATGCACTGGTTCAGGAGATTTACTCGCCCTATCCCTTTCCCATCTACCTTCGGTGATTTCTTCTATTTTGTTTAATTTTCTATCGCTATCCGGGAGTACTTCATACAATCTTAACTATCACTGTTGTGTCTTCTTCCCAAGATGATTATGTTTGCCAAAACACTCATCTGCTTAATATTTTTGTATGTATTTAATTACCTCCTCTACCTTCTTTTTTAAAATATCTGATATACCCTCTCCAAAATCTGTTTCCTGGGGTTGTATTCCAATCAATTTTACTTTAAGGTTTGGAAGCTCTCTTTTTAAAAGTTCAATCCATAATGAAAGTGGAATTGAATGGGTAGAGAAACTTCTTATCTTCTCCCTCCTTATATCTTCTTCTGTAAATACCCTCCATTTCCCTGGGATCTCTCCGAAGTCTGCAGCATCTATTATTATCAGTTCCTCTGGATTTTTAGAAATAATAAACTCAAGATAGTTTTCCGGAGTTTCTCCTGCATCTATTAAAATCTTTTCCTTTATTTTTTTTCTCAATTTCTCTATTATAAAGGGTCCTATCCCATCATCCTTTCTTAATCTATTACCAATTCCCATTATAATTATTTTACTGTATCTCTTCAAGAAGTGAAACAAGCTTTTCAGTGATTTTTTCTCTGGAGAATTCCTTTAATTTTTCCTTGGTTTTTATAAGCTTTCCAAAGGAGGGAAAATTTTTATAAAGAATTTCCGCTATTTTTCTTCCATCTCTTTTTACAACAATCCCAGTGCCTGTGTTCTTTATTATCTCCGCCGACTCCTGATTTTCGTCATCTATGGTAAGAAGTATAGGAATTCCCGTTCCTATATATTCATACAGTTTTGCAAGCACAATGAAAGGAGAAAAATTAACA
Organism: uncultured bacterium; assembly: GCA_964623485.1. Lineage (GTDB taxonomy): Bacteria > Hydrothermota > Tepidihabitantia > B3-TA06 > CAYQJV01 > CAZUTC01. Next base: position 9,388 of record CAZUTC010000025.1, read on the forward strand.
TTATAATCACACCATAAAAGATCGAAATATCTTATATTTCTTTTTATATCTTTTCTCTTAATCACTCCTTTAAGCTTGATATATTTTCTAACCCCCATTTTTTTAGCCTTTTCTATCTCTTTTTTATCCACCATACCTATAAATGTAAGGCTTGTCTTAACTTTCTTTTCTTCGTTTAATATTTTTAAAGCATAAAACATGTGGATTCCTTCATTTTTAGGAGGGGAAAAGGTTCCTATATAACCTATTTTTATACCTTCTTTATGAAATTTTGTTTTTCTTTCTTCATACTCTTCTGGATCGAAACCATTGGGTATATAAAAAATCTTATCACTTTCTGTAGGATATCTTCGTGATAATTCTTCTTTAAAACTTTTCGTAACCGTAGTAATTTTATCTGCTACTTTTATTACTTTTTTCTCCCATATTCTATTTAATATTTTTTTAATAAAATTTGTCTCTATACCTTTGTTATTATACCAAGGGTCTCTAAAATCAATTATTAAAGACAAGAAGGATATTTTCTTTATTATCCATCCCGCAATCCCTAAAGCAAAAGGAGGCATTGAGATAAAAACAGTTGTGTAATTATTCTTTATTTTTTTGAAAATCTTTAAAGCGGTACCTATAAACCAAATTGCATAATCCGGCCACACAAAATGAAGCAGAAAACCTCTTGGGCGAGATGAGATTTTTCTAAACCTCTTTAGGAATTTTAAAGGATGAAAAAAATCCCCAAAAAATATTTTACTTTCCCGGGGGATATCTTTCAAAATAGAGTCGTCGTAAAAATAGTAAGGAGGATTCTTGGGAGCTATTACATCTCCATAGAATCCATACTTAGGTAGGTACTTTAAAAACTTTGTTATTCTTATGCTTCCTACCCCACCCAAAGGTGGAAAGTAGTATGTGATAAAAAGTATTTTCTTATTCTTTTTCAATTCTTTTTTTTAAAACCTCAATTTCTCTTATTATATCCATATAACCTATATCTCTTTCTATCTTTTTCTTATTTTTTATCACCTCATCTATAATCTTTAAACTCTCTTCCTTTTCCCCTTTTTTATAAAGTGCCAAGGCAAGATAATAAGAGGCTTCTGCTATATTGTTGTAGGAGTCCTTATCCTCTTTTTTTATCCTTGCGAGAAACCTCCTCCAGAAATTCTCTGCCTGGGTAGTCTTTCCCTGATAGAGAAGGAGTTTTCCATACTGCCATAAAAATATTCTTCCAGAAGGGTACTTTTTAATTAACTCTTTCGATACCCTCTCTGCCTCTTGGTATCTCTTCTCTTCGGTTAAAACCCAACAAAGAGCCTGTCTTGCAGTAACATCAAAATATTTTCCTCTTTTTGCTGTTTTTCTTAAAAGTTTTATTCCTTTTTGAACATTTCCGAAAGGTAAAATACCCAAAAGAAATCTATTTATTCTCCCTGCAAAATACTCATATGTTCCCTTTAATAGATAGGCATCATAAAAACAAGGGTCTATTCCTATTACCTTATCAAAATACCATCTTGCCTTTAAACCATGCCTCAATGCAGGAAGATACCTTTTGTGCCACCCCTCGTAGATGGCTGTAAAGGCATGTACTGCCCCATTATAAAAAAGTGCAGTTTTATCTTCTTTATGATTTTTTAAAATTTCTTCTGCTCTCTTTTTTGCTTTCCCCATGTAAAAGTAAAAACTGTCTTCATACCTGTCTGTGGCGTAATCTATCATCATGGTCTCAAAAAGGGCTCCTTTAAAGAAGTATCCTGCAGGATGCGCTGGGTATTTTTTGATTATCTCATGGTAGTATTTGTTTGAACTTTCGTAATCTGCATTGTAGGAAGCGTAAAGCCCCAGTTGAATTAAGGAGTCAAGGGATAGAAAAAAAAGGGTTATCATAAGGAGGCTATCACTGAAATCTCCACAAGAGCATCTTTGGGAAGTCCAGAAACCTCTACTGTAACCCTTGCAGGATAAGGAGGATTAAAAAACTTTTTGTATGCTTTATTAAAATTCTCAAAAAGCGAGAGGTCCTTAATGTACACATCAACCCTTACCACATTATCTAAGGAAATATTCTCCTTACCAAGAATATTGGCGATATTTTGGAGTATCTTCTCTGTTTGCTTTTCAATGTCTTCCTCCTCTGGAGCTATCTGTCCGGAGACAAATACAAAATCTCCCACCCTCACTGCCTGGCTATACGGTCCTATGGGTAGAGGAGCCTTATCGGTTCTTACCTCTTTTTTCATTTTAACCTCCTATGACTGCTCCAAGAGCAATAGAATAAAGCTTTGTTTCTAAGGTATCTGCTCTGGATAACATAACCACAGGTCTTCTTGCCCCTGCAACTATTCCACATGCCTTGGCTCCTCCAAGATATATGAGTCCTTTTGCTAATATGTTTCCACAAGCAATATCAGGAACCACCAGAATGTCTGCATCACCAACAACCTCTCCTCCAATACCCTTTATCTTTGCTGCCTCAGAGGAGACCGCAAGGTCAAGGGCAAGGGGACCATCAATATAGGCTCCTTTTATATCTCCTCTTTCTGCAGCTTTAACCACCTCTGCCCATTCAAGGGTATCCGGCATTTTAGGATTTATAGTCTCTACGGCTGAAAGCAATGCAATTTTTGGTTTATCTATTCCTAAAGATTTGGCAACCTCAATGGCATTTTTTATTATATCAACCTTTATAGAAAGATCAGGAGAAATATTCATTCCCCCATCTGTAATAAGTAAAAGCTTTCCATAATCCATGGGTTCAAGAATGGCAACATGGGATAGAACTCTTCCGGTTCTTAACCCATACTCTTTGGACAAAACTCCTTTTAAAAACATAGAGGTTTGAACCTTACCCTTCATCAAAAAATCCCCTTTATCCCTTACTTCCTGAACCGCAAGCTCCACTGCTTTTTCCTTCTCAGCATCTATTATTTCAAACTCCTCATAAGGTATCTCTTCTCTTTTGCATATTTCTTCTATCCTTTTTTTCTTTCCAAACATCACAACCTCTGCTATACCCTCCTTTTTTGCTTCATAAACTGCCTTTATACTTACCTCATCATCCCCTGCAGCAACAACGCATCTTTTTGGTCCTTTACTTTTTGCATTTTCCAACAACTCCTTCATACTTTTTATCATATGCACCTCCTTTCAAACTTCTCACCGGACTTAGGTCTATATCCATTTAAAAAATCTATTCCTTTAATCTCCCTCTTTGCTTCAACCTTCAGTTTTAAAACCTCAACCCCTCCTTTCCCACAGATTACAAGCATCTTCCCTTCCTTGGATATAATTTCTCCTGGAACTCCAGTGAGTTGGGCCCATGGATATGTTTCTAAAATTTCTACTCTCTTGTTCCTGAAAAAGGTAATAGCAGGCATGTAACCATAAAGGGCTCTTACAAGATTATGTACTGAGCATGCATCTTCTTCCCAATTTATATTTCTTTCTTCTTTTTTTATCTTTTTTGCATATGTTGCCTTGTGCTCCTCCTGTTTTAGAGGCTTTATCTTATGATAATCTTCAATAACCTTGATTATCAGTTCTGCTCCTTTTTTAGAAAGCCTTTGAGATAAAGTAATATAGTTATCCTCTAAAGAAATATCCTCCTCTTCCTGAGCAAGGATGTCACCTGCATCCACCTTCTCTGTCATCACAATCACACTGACTCCTGTTTTTTTCTCTCCGTTCATTAATGCTCTCTGTATCGGAGCAGCCCCTCTATATTTTGGCAGTATAGAAGGGTGAATGTTCAAGGGCGCTATTCTGGGTATGCGTAGCACCTCAGAAGGGATTATTTTCCCATAGCTTGCAAGTACGATAAAGTCCGGGGAGATTTTTGTGAGCTCTTCTATAAATTCTTTTTCCAAAAGATTATCGGGAGTTAATATTCTCTCTATTTCTTTCCTTTCTCCTTCTTCATGAACTATATTTTTTTTCATTACAAGTCCCCTCCCTTTTCTCTTAGGAGGGGCTGTTACCAATGTAACAGCCCCAAACCTTTCTTTTAACCTTCTTAAGGGTTCAATGGAAAACTCAGAGGACCCGAAGTAAATTATCTTATGTTTACTGTTTTTTATATCCAATCACCTCTTTCTCTATCTCTATTTCAACTTTATCGGCTATCTTTAGTATTATGGTCCTATCCTTTATCTTTTTTATTTCTCCATGTATTCCAGAGGAAGTTACCACCCTATCACCTGGCCTGAGAGAGGCAATCATCTCTTTATGTTTTTTCTGTTTTCTTTGTTGAGGTAGTATAAGCAAAAGGTAAAAAATAACAAATATAATAATCAAAGGCAAAAAACTTATAAAAGGGTTGGTTTGCCCTTGAGTTTGTGAAAAAAGCAACTGTATCATTATGCCTCCTTTCTTTTCTCCCAGGATATTCCTGGGAGGTTCTCCTTTAACTGAGAAATAACATACTCTCTTATATCCTGAGGTTTAGGAGGAGATTTTAAAACCTTACCATTCTTTATAAGGAGTTCAAGCAAAGCCTTCTCTTTACCTTTGCATTTTTTACATTTACCCGGTTTTTCATTAAGAGAGCCTATTCTTCTATGGGTACATTTTTGGCAGATAAATACATTTTTTGCTCCCGCTCTTTTCCCTCTTTTTGCAATTGGTCTTTGTTCTATCTCCACGATATCCATGGCAAAATCTATAGCTTTAGCATTGGATAGGGATGTTCCTACTCCAAATCCATCCACAACGTCTCTAAGGGTAAATATCTCCTCTTCATCTATTCCGCCGCTCACGAAAATCTTAACATTCTTAAGATTTCTTATTTTAAACTCCCATCTTATCTCCTCTATTATTCTTTTTAAATTTCCTCTTCTTGACCCTGGAGTGTCAAGCCTTATACCATAGAGAAACTCTTTTGCTTTTTCTGCAACCCTTATTGCCTCAAACTTTTCATCTAAGAAGGTATCAATAAGTGCAATTCGTGGGATTTTCCTTTCGACTATTTCATGGTATGCCTTTAATGCTTCAACTGTATCTTCAAAAAGAAGAACCAGAGAATGAGGCATTGTTCCTTTTGCCTCTTCCCCTATAATCTCTGCTGCAAGAATGGTAGATACACCATCACATCCCCCAATATAAGCACTTCTTTCAATCATGGGAGATATTGCAGGATGCATCCTCCTTGCCCCAAAACTTAAAAGGGTCTTATCTTCTGCAATTTTACGCATTCTTGCGGCTTTGGTAGCAATTCCTGATGCCTGGCATATAAATCCAAGTAAGGGAGTTTCGTATTCTGCAAATTCAATATAATCTCCTTCAATTACCATTACAGGTTCATAGGGCACAAATACCGTGCCTTCGGGCATAGCATATAGATTTACTTTTTTATCTCTTAAAAGCTCCATCACCTCCAAAAGTCCTGAAAAAACTGCCCAGTCTCCATAGGGAGAATGTTTTGCCACAAACTCTGCTTTCACTATTTTTGATTTTTTCTTTTTGGAAAGAATATCTACGGTTCTTTTGAAATAAACATCGGTGGTCTTTTTAGAAATTATATCTCCCTGAGTTGCTATGAGAAATTTTCTGTTTTTCCCCATAACTCTTTCAACCTTTTATATGTGAGTTCAATATGTTCTGAAATTACCTTTGTCTCAGATATTACGGGCATAAAGTTTGTATCTCCCTTCCATCTTGGAACTATATGGATGTGAACGTGATCAACTATTCCTGCTCCTGCGACTCTTCCTATATTCATTCCTATATTGTATCCATGGGGAGAACCATATTTATCAAGAATCACTATAGATTTCTTTAAAAGTTTTAGCATATCTAAAAACTCTTCATCTTTAAGCTCTGGAATACTTCCGGTATGCTTGTAAGGAGCTATCATTAAGTGTCCGTTATTATATGGGTATTTATTCATCAAAACAAAAGAGAGTTTTCCTCTATAAATTACAAGATTTTTTTCATCATTTTGAGCTTCTACAGCATTACAGAATATACATCCTTCTTCTTCAGGACCTGTTATATACTCCATTCTCCAGGGAGCCCAAAGTCTTTTCATCAAAAAAGCGAAAGCTGTCCTTTTTCTTCGGTTTCGGGTTCCTCATCCTTGGATATCCTTACCACCCCAAACACCCCGTCATACCCAGGTTCCACATGCACTTTACCCTTTCTCATCTTCTCCACTCCCTTTGCCACTCTTTCATCGGACTCTCTCTCAATATCCTTGATAGGAACTTCAAGGAGCACATTAAATTCGCCTTCAAAAACATTTGTAAGGTGTTCGTATATCTTTTTCACCATCATGCTTTCTTTACCATATCCAGTAACCTCTGAGATTATTTCCTCTAAGGGGACCGCATGTTTATAGGGTATTGCATTTGGTGGGATAAACCCCTCCTCTCTATCTGCAAGCTCTTCAACTCTATGGAGTACTCCTAAGGTAAGCCCTTTTCCACACACAGGGCATATATTATTGTTTAAAATAGCCTCCTTTGGGGAAAGTCTCACAACACACTTCCTATGACCATCATAATGATACTTACCTTCCTCAGGGAAAAACTCAATAGTATACAAAAATCTTTTCCTATCCTTTGTTTTTAAGATATCTTTTATCTCATAGAAAGAAAGGGGAGCATCAAAAACATTTGCCTCTCTTCCCAGTTTCTTAGGGGAATGAGCATCCGAGTTTGAAACAAGGGTTATCCTGTCAAGGGATGAAAGTCTCCAGTTCATGGGAGGGTCAGAAGATAGTCCGGTCTCTGCTGCAAATATCTCTTCCGAATACTTACCATAACACTCTTCTATGGAGTCAAAACCAGAGTTTGAACCAAATAGAGAAAACCAGGGGGTCCATATGTGAGCAGGGACAATGAAAGAGTCGGGGGAAAGGGAAAGAATCCCTTCAACCATACTTTCTGAATCAAGCCCTAAGGTTGGTCTTCCATCTGCTTCAAGATTTCCAAACCTTGAAAGGTATTTATTTATTTTCTCAATGTCCTTAAAGGAGGGGGTATATATTATGTTGTGTATCTTTCTCAGCCTTCCATTTTTCGTATAAACATTACTTACCTCTACCTCCAGAATGAAGTAAACATCATCGTACTTATATATTCCGTTTCCTGCCTCAACCAGTTTTGATTTAAGCTCTTTTAACCACAAAGGATGGGTAAAATCTGAAGTTCCCACAAGCTTTATTCCTTTTATTTTGGCTGCCTTAGTAATCCCCTCCACAGTCATATTCCCACTTGTGGCTCTGGAGTATTTTGAATGAATATGGAGATCTGCTATAAACTTCATTTTTCTGCTACCACCATTACCCTGGTTGATATTTCAAGGGGAGGTGTAAATGTCAAATGGTGAAAAAAATCTATCTTTTTAAATCCCGCCTTTCTAAGGATAGATTCATGCTCTGAAAGTGTAAATGCCTTCTCCTGATGGACCTCGTCCACCCTCCGGTATCCATTTTTTTCTTTTATGAAAAGTGTTAAATAAAGAGTGGAAACCATTTTCTTATGATTCCATACTGACTTCCATACCGAAAAAATATTCCCAAACTCCCTTATAAATACATTGGTTCCCCATACCTTTTCAAGTCCATAAACTGTGTTTATATCAAATGCAAATACTCCTTCTTCATTCAAACAACCTCTTACATTTTTATAACATTTTAAGAGGTCCTGTTTGGTTAAGATGTAGTTAATGGTATCAAAGAATGAAACCGCTGCATCTACCTTTTCCTTTATCTTAAAGTTTCTCATATCTCCTACAACAGGAATTATACCCCGAATTTTCTCTTTTTCAATTTTTTTTCGGAGAACCTCTATCATTTCCTTTGAACTGTCCACTGCATAAATCTTGAATCCTTTTTTAGCCAGAATAATCGTGGGGTTTCCAGTCCCGCATCCCAGATCTATTATGATTTTTGGATTTTTATTTTTCTTTTTAAAGATTTTAAGTACATATTCTACCCAAGCCTTGTAGTCTATCTCCTTCATTAATGTATCATAGTAAAGCGCAATGTATTTAAATCTCTTTTCCACTATAAAGATTATACAATCCATAATCCCTGTGTCAAGTTACAAAAGAGATTCCTATTTTAGGGAAATAAAAATAATAAAAATTTTTGACATTAAGTAATTTAAAGGTATAATTTTTGTTAAATATAAAACATAGGGGGTAAACATGCATAAAAAACAAATGGTCATCTTTTTGTTGGGAGCCTTTTGGTTTGGTGCTTTTTTTGCAAAGGATCTCACAGGTAGAATAGGAATAGGTATTGAACCTCCGAAACTATCC
>CAZUTC010000026.1:0-14784 GCA_964623485.1 uncultured bacterium
TATCCCAAAAAGGGAGAGGAAAAGAATATCTCCAAGCTCCTCCTCAATTTTAGATTTATTGCCCTCTTCTATTGCTTCCTTAAGTTCATAAGCCTCTTCAATAAAGAGCCATCTTATAGATTCTAAGCTCTGTTTTTTATCCCAAGGGCATTTTTCTCTGAGTTCCTTTATTACCCAGAGAAGCTTCTCCATTAATGTACCGGCTGGGATAAGGGAGAATACAGTTTCCCATAAATTTTTATTGTTTTACCAAGGTGGATAAAAATCGAATCTATTTCAAGCCATTTCAAACGAGAAAGCATATGTTCCATGTAAATATCAAAGTCTGTAAACTCACCTTTATAGAAAATGGTAAACTCTCTTTCCTTGAGTAACTCCTCTCTGTATTCACCAAGGTTTATTTCACACCTCCTACATGCCATGAGTTCTGCCAGTTTTTCATCGTCCTTTAAGTGAATATCAGAGATTGACTTAAGTTCTGCCCTCAGGCTGTCTATTTCCTCTTTTAAAGAGAGAGTATCTATTTTCTGTGTTAGACTCTCTATCTCCTTATTCATTTTTTCTGTGGCACTTTTGATATTCTTTGCATATATAAAGTTTCTTAAAGAGATTCCCACTCCAAAGACCACCACAATAAAAGAGAGCAGAGAAAAGACAATTGTATATATCCATCTCATTCTGCCCTCCCTATTTTTATCTCTATTTCTGTCTCAAACCTTCCTCTGGAAACCTTCTCTATTCTACCACATTCCTCTATGTTTTTCAAGTATTTTTCAAGCAATAATTTATTTCTTGTATTCAGCCTAACCTTTATTATATCCTCTTTCAGGGTAGCCTCTTTAACCTTTACCCGGGAGGGAACCCGGTATATCATCATCCTCAATGCATCCAACTTTTGCGTACTTGTTTCTTTTGTCTCCTTTAAAAACTCTATCTCCTCTGCTACTCTCTCCTTATAATCCTTTAACCTGCAGTATTCTCTATGTTTTTTTTCTGCTTCCTCTTTTAGTATAAGAGTCTTGTGATAATGATTTCTTACCCTTTGAAGGGTCTTCCATGAGATAAGCGAAACTACAGTGATGATAACAAAGATACCAATGAACACAAATAAAGGAATTAAAAGCCACACGATTTCATTTTTTCTTTCTACCTCTGGTTCTTTTTTCATATCAGCCTTTATCATGAAACCCCCTTACTGCATACCCTGCAGCAATGATATATTTTTCTTTATTTTCAAAACCAAAAATAGAGTTTAATTCCGACAAACAAAGGTGTGGATATTTGCTGCAAAGTTCTCCTGCTACACCCACCTTCTCAACCTCACTTTTCTCTATCTCTTTCACTCCATTTTTAATCCATTCAACAGGTTCTTCAAACTCTCCTTCAAAGGTTTTCATTAATAAGGGTTTTTTATCTTTTATTCTTAAGAAATGATAAAATCCGTTCAGGGCGTGAATAAATGCTCCATCCTCCAAACAGTTTGTAAACTCCAGTATATTGAAAAACGAGAAAAGAGCAGAGTCGATTATAAACCTTCTTTTTTCTAATATTTTTTCAAGCCGAACCACCAAGTTTTCTGGAACTCCAAATAAAAGCGCCGAAATTTTATCATCCTTTCTTTCAAAGATATAAAAACCTTTTCTCAATCTTTCTCTTCCTTTAAACTTTATATCCAGAATCTCTTGAATTTTATTCTCCATTGTATCTGGCAACACTTCATACTGAACAATGAACTCTTTAGTATCTACACCGGTCACCAGCAGATAATCCTCTCCTACAGCTCGTAAAAGTTCTCCAATATCTCCATACTCCTTAAACTCTGCATTTTCTATTTCCCGGACTCCTTCAATAAATACCGCATATACCTTCCTTTTTATATCAAATCCTACAACCTTCATTACATCTTAATAATACTTAATACATCCCAGATGTCAAGATAAAATATGCGTTTTTTCTATGTTGACAAGTTAAGTTTTCTATCTATACTTAGATATGTCTAACTTTTTAAGGAGCATCTAATATGTATAAGAAAACATTAGAAGATTATTTGGAGGCAATATTTGTACTTTCTAAGGAGAAAAAGGTGGTGAGGATAAAAGATATCTCGGGGAGATTGAATGTAAGTATGCCAACTGTAAACTCGGCTATTTCTTCCTTGAAAAAGATGGGGTATGCTAAGCATGAACATTATGGATATGTGGAGTTAACAGAGAAGGGCAGAAGGAGGGCTAAAGAAATATATAAAAGACATGAATTTCTATTTTCTTTTCTGCATCGAATTCTTGGCATGGATGAAAAAAGGAGTGAAACCGAAGCTTGTTTAATGGAGCATATCTTAAGTAAGGAAACGATCGAAAGATTGAAAAAGTTTATAGGGAATGTTACTTAAGACATTAGTAGAGATGCTTCCGGGAGAGGAAGGCGTGGTAAAAAACGTTGCAGGAGGTAGGGGAATGGTAAGGAGACTTTACTGTATGGGGATATTTCCTGGACAAAGGATTAAAAAGTTGAGTGGCATAGGAAGAGGAGGACCCGTGGTGGTGGAGGTAATGAGGACAAAAGTCGCAATAGGGTTTGGAATGGCTTCAAGGATACTGGTGGAGATTCATGGAGGATAAAAAAAAGAAGATACTTTTACTTGGTAATCCAAATGTGGGAAAGAGTGTTTTCTTTTCAAGGGTGACTGGGGTAAGGGTAGTGGCATCCAACTATCCTGGAACCACTGTTTCTTATGCAAAGGGGTATACAAAAATAAAAGAAGATGTATATGAAGTAATAGATGTCCCTGGAATATACTCTCTTGAACCTGCATCTGATGCAGAAAGAGTGGCATCCTCCTTTATTAAGCAAGGAGATTACATAATAAACATAGTTGATGCTACTAACCTTGAGAGGAATCTTTATCTTACATTGCAACTTATAGAGACCGGGAAGCCAATGGTGGTAGCCCTTAATTTTGCAGACGAAATAAAGCATAGGGGAATAGAGATAGATAGGGATAGGCTTGAAAAGTTACTGGGAGTTCCTGTGGTGTTCACTGTAGCATTAACAGGTCAGGGAATAAAAAGGGTTTTGGAAAGGCTCCTTCGGGAGAAAAAAAGAGAGCCAAAGAGAATAAGGAATAAATGGGGGGTAGTGGGAAGGATGGTGATGACGGTTCAAAGGATACACCACAGGCATCATACATTTGTAAATTTCCTTGAAGACATAACCTTCCACCCTTTCTTAGGTTTGGTTTCTGCATTACTCATGGTTTTAGTGTCTTTTTTCTTGATAAGAATAATAGGAGAGACTATTATATCCTTTATAATAGACCCAGCATTTGAGTTACTTTTAAAGCCTATCCTTTTGAAGATTTCTGCTCTTTTGTCAAACAGTTCAATGATACACGACATAGTGATAGGCGAGCTTATAGAAGGAGATATTGACTTTACGCAGTCGTTTGGTCTTTTAAGTACGGGAATATATGTACCCTTTGGTATGGTTCTACCTTATATATTTTCATTTTATTTGGTGTTGAGTCTTTTAGAAGATATTGGGTACCTCCCAAGGCTTGCTGTTTTTTTGGACAGGTGGATGCATAAAATAGGGCTGCATGGTTATGCAATAATTCCTACCATTCTGGGGTTGGGCTGTAATGTCCCGGGAGTACTTGCTACAAGAATTCTTGAGTCAAGGCTTCAGAGATTCGTAACTGCAACTCTTATCTCTATTGCCATACCATGTTCTGCCCTTCAAGCAATGATAATAGGTTATGTAGGTAATTATGGATTAAGATATGTGTTCTTTGTTTATTTAATACTTTTTTTAATATGGATAATTCTTGGGTTTGTATTGAGGTTTGTTGCAAAAGGATTTAGACCTGAGCTACTGATTGAAATACCACCCTATCGCTTTCCGGGTATTTCAGCAATTTTTAAAAAGGTATGGATGAGGATAAGAGGGTTTATAAAAGAGGCGGTTCCCATTGTTCTTGCAGGAGTTTTCGTTGTTAATATTCTTTATGTATTAAAGGTGTTTGATTATGTTGCGAAAATTGCCTCGCCCCTTATAACCACAGTATGGGGGCTTCCTGAGAAGGCAATAGCTCCAATACTTATAGGCTTTTTGAGGAAGGATGTGGCAGTGGGGCTTCTTTCTCCTTTGAATCTTTCTCCATTCCAAGCAGTTACAGCCACTGTGGTTCTTTCCATATTTTTCCCTTGTATAGCCACATTCATTGTTTTGTTAAAAGAGCTCGGAATAAAAGATTTTTTAAAGGCTATAGGATTGATGTTGATAACCACTGTTTTAGTAGGTGGTATACTTAATTTAATTTGGTGACATAAGGAGGTGCAAGATGAAAATTGCTATTGCATCTGATGATGAAAGAACAATATCCTCTCATTTTGGCAGAGCAAAAGGATTTGTGATTTATGAGGTTAAAGAAGGGGAAATAATAAATAAGGAGTACCGATTAAATACCTTCACTCCTCATGTAAGAGGAGGAGACCCCCATGACCGACATGGTCCAATCTTAAGAGCTTTAAAAGATTGTAAGGTCGTTATCTCCCATGGGATGGGGAGAAGAATTTACGAGGATTTAAAAAAGACAGGAATTGAAGTTTTTATTACTGAAGAGACCAGGGTTGAAGAAGCCTTAAGGCGGTATCTTAAAGGGGAACTTGTTCACAGAGAGGAGCTTGAATGTAACCATTAAATTTTTAATCTTTAAGATGAAATTCAACTACATCTCCCTCTTCAAGTATATGTTCTCTGGATACCCTAATTCCCTTTCTATTCCATAATCTTGCATATAAAAGTTTTCTCGCAAAATCTTTATGCAGTTTTTTCGCAGCATCAAAAACGGTGCTCTGTTTCTTTAAAACCAAGGGTTTTTCAAAGTCGGGTTCCTTCCCCGGGGGCTTTGTATACACCCTTATTATATCTAATCTTTGAAAGACCTTCCTTTTAAACTCCTCTATCCCCATTCCATTGACTGCTGACACCTTAATGTAATCTTCTTTTAAGACTCCCATTTCCTTAAGTATTTTTATGTTTTCCTTGGATTCTTCCTTGTCCATTTTTGAAAAAACAGAAAGTCTGGGGTGGTCTGAAACTCCTTGTTTTTCAAGAATTTTCCTAACAGTATCTATATCCTCAAGCACTCCGGGAGAGGAGGCATCAATAATTACAATGAGCATATCACTTTGTCTTGCTATTCCTCTCTGCCATCCTGGAATACGGTCCTCTATAAAAGGGGGTAGATCAACAACTTGGATTTTTATATTCTCGTAGGGCATCATACCCACCATGGGCATAGTTGTTGAGAATGGATAATCTGCCACTAAAGATTTTGCATTGGTGAGAGTGTTAAAAAAAAGCGATTTCCCTGAATTTGGAAGCCCTAAAAGTACGATCTGGGCTGCTCCTTCCTTTGGGACATTGTATATGGTTTCTCTTCTACTTTTTACTTTCCTTTCCTGCTCTTCCAGGAGTTTTGAAAGTTTCTGTTTCAAAAGGCCATAAAGTTTCTCGGTTCCTTTATGTTTAGGCATCACTGCAATCATTTCTCTTAAGTATTTAATTTTCTCTTCTCTTGTTTTTGCTTCTCTAAACTTCTTTTCTACTTCAAAATACTGGGGTGGAAGGTTTGCAGGCATTTTGATTAAAGATTAAAAGGGCGCTCTTAGGCGCCCTTCTCTATTCAACTATTATTGCTTGGGTGGGGCAAGAATCTTTTGCTTCATTCACGCAGTTTTCCTCATCGGGGTTTTCCGGCTGTTTTTTTATTTTTGCCTTATCATCTATAAGTTCAAATATATCCGGGCAGAGGTCTGAACAAACCCCACATCCAATACAAGCATCTTCATCTATCTTTACTGCCATCTTACCTCCTTTTTGCAAAAATTATATTCATTCTGCAATTAAAGTCAAATTTATTGACGGATAAAAATTATAGAGTATAATTTAAAAATGAATACCAGTTTACTTGTGTTGATAGGTTTTGGTATTTATGTGATTTTTTACTTTGTTTATGGAAAATCTTTAGAAAAAAGGGTTATACATGCAGATGAAAAAAACCTCACTCCTGCCCATAGATTAAGAGATAACATTGATTATATGCCTGCAAACAAATTCGTCCTGTTCGGACACCACTTTGCATCCATTGCAGGGGCAGGTCCTATTCTCGGGCCTGCTATTGCAATGATATGGGGATGGCTTCCCGGGATCCTATGGGTATGGTTTGGAAATATATTCATAGGAGCAACGCATGATTATCTATCCCTCATGGCATCGGTGAGGCATGATGGAAAGTCAATTCAATGGATATCAGGAAAATTAATGGGGAAAAAGACGGGTCATGTATTTTCTTGGTTTGTTTTTCTTGCTTTGATTCTTGTTATTGCTGCATTCAGTTCAGTAATTGCCGACCTTTTTGCAAAGAACCCCCAGGTTGCGACTGCTTCCATTTTATTTATTATGGAAGCAGGAGTTGTAGGAGTGATGCTTTATAAATTAAGACTGGGATTTATGCTTTCCACCGTTACCGGAATACTATTTTTAATACTTTCTATTATATTCTCTTCCTATATTCCGGTATATCTTTCAGCAAAGGCATGGCTTTTGTTTCTAATTCTTTATTCAATAATCGCCTCGGTACTTCCTGTTTGGATTCTTTTGCAACCCCGGGACTATTTAAATGCATGGATTTTGTTTACTGGAATTTTAATAGGAGGTATAGGTCTTGTTTTTTCCTTTAAATCTCTTGATTTTCCATTCTTTACAAAGTTCTCTGCCACAGCCATAGCGAATAAACCCTCCCCCTTCTGGCCCACGGTTCCATTAATAATAGCATGCGGTGCGCTTTCAGGATTTCACTCTGTTGTGGCATCAGGAACCACATCTAAACAACTTGACAAAGAGACGAGCGGACTTTTTGTAGGATATGGAGCCATGTTCTCTGAAGGATTCCTTGCCACTCTGGTTATTGCATCTATTGCAGGATTTGGGTTTTTGGTTATTGGAGAGATAAAAAATGTAGGCACCCAGTATTTATCTGCGATAAAATCTGTGGGAGGTCCTGGAGGGATTTTTTCCAAAAGTTTTGCTCAGGCGGTCCATAAAGGAATTGGGTTGCCACTAAGAGCCATGGAGGTATTCGCTTCACTATGGATTTCTGCCTTTGTTTTAACCACCCTGGATACCACTGTGAGACTTTCAAGGTTTTTACTTGCCGAAATTGCCGAGCCTTTAAGAAAAAGGGCAAAGATTATATTTCAGATGCTTTCAAATAGAATAGTCGCCTCTATGGTTCCTGCAGGGGTGGGACTGTGGCTTGCCTGGGGAGGTGCCTGGACTATTATATGGCCTGCATTTGCGGGAACAAACCAGATGCTTGCATCCATTGCTCTTTTGACTGTTTCTATATGGGCCACAAAAGAGCTTGCCTGTGAAACAGGATACAAACTGGCGATTGTTTTTCCCTCCCTCCTTTTATGGATTACTGTGACCTCTGCTTTGATATGGTTTTTGATTGTTCCAACCCCTACCTATGCAAAGGAAGCATTTTTAAAGGCTCTCCTGATAGGGAGTATAGTGGGGATAATGCTGGGTCTTAACTTTTATCTTCTGTATGCATTCTTTAAAGCCTTTAAAAGGACTTCTTGAATTTTTTAAAAAGAAAACAAAGGATTACGCAGAATGGGATGTTAAAGAAAAGGAAGCTCTTTTTTATCTTATTTTGTTTTCTCCACTGTATGGGGTCCCGATTGTCTCTCCCCTTTCAGTATTTGAACTGTTACCCCATATCATTAAAGATTTAAAAAGAAACATGGAAAGAGAAAAACAAACGGAATCATCCCTCTGGAAGCTTTTAGGAATTCTGGGAATTGAGTGAAGTTTACTTCTTTTTCGGAAAAGGAGGTGTTGGGAAAACTACGGTATCAATAATATTTGGGATGAAAAAAAGCAAAGAAAAAAAGACAAAGGTGGTCTCAATAGACCCTGCCCATAATATCTCGGATATTTTAAAAATAAAATTAAAAAAAGATAAAGACATCCAGATATTTGAAGGATTTTATGTAAAGGAAGTTTCAACAGAAAAATTGTTGAAAGAGGAGAAAAAAAGAATAAAAGAAAGATTAAGAAAAATCTATAGTTACCTTGTTGCAATGAATCTGGAACATATATTAAAACTTGTAGAGTATACCCCAGGATTTGAAGAGCAGGCAATAATTACATCTGTTGAAAAGGAACTTAAAAATTCCAAAGATTATGTTTTAATATTTGACTCCCCACCAACTGCACTTTCCTTAAGATTCTTATATACCATAATAACCACCTCCCTCTGGATTGAAAAACTTTATAATCTAAGGAAAGATATAAATAAGACAAAAGAAATTATATACGAAGAAAGGATAGAAGACCCCTTGCTTTCATGGCTGTTTGAAAAAACCAATGAATACCATAAAATTATTGAAAAAATCAAAGATGCCTGTTTTTTTGTTGTAGAAGATGGTCTTTTCCCCTCAAGAGAGGAAGGAAAAAGAATAATTAAAACATTAAAAAGCATGGGATTTAAAAAGACAAAGAGGTTTATAAACAAAGGAGAGAACTTACCTTTCCTTGAGTCTCCCTATGGGGTTAATAATTTAAAAAAATATACTTCTCTTCTTAAAATATGATACTGGTTTTAATCGTTGTATCTCTCATAATAATTGGAGGATTTTATTTCGGCAAACGTAGGAACCTCTCCATAATACTTGATTTTGTTAAAATGCTTGAGGAGACAATAAAGCCGGAGGATAAAGAGTATACTTGGATAGGAGG
This sequence comes from uncultured bacterium, assembly GCA_964623485.1. Lineage (GTDB taxonomy): Bacteria > Hydrothermota > Tepidihabitantia > B3-TA06 > CAYQJV01 > CAZUTC01. The sequence goes on from CAZUTC010000026.1 coordinate 8,812, forward strand.
AGTTGCAGGATTTAAAGCTTCTTATCGGAAAAAGGGATTTAAAAAAATAGAGATAACGTTTACCCTTCTTCCCAGACAGAGCATTTTGTTTCTTCCTTTTTCCTATCTTTTTTTCAAAGGGGATAGGATTTTTTTAATTATAGAGCCTCTTCACGGATTCAAGGAGGAATGGCACCTTATAAAGGGAAAAATTCCCCAGGATATAAAAAGAAAAAAATGGGAATTGGTCAAAAAGATAAAGAGCTTTACCTTTCTTGGAAAGAATTTTCCTAAAGAACTTTTAAAATTTATCCAATACAAAGGCATAAAACATATTGCGAAATCGAACAACATGCTTTATGCCTTTGTATTAAGAAATAAAGATACTCCTTATTTTTTCACATCTTTATTCAGCAATCTTATTTAACTCTTGGGCTACCGCATAAGTAGCATTTTGTGAATCCGGGTATATCCTCCTGCTTTTACTTTACAGAAATAAACTCCGGGGGCTAACCTATTATCTTTATCATCTCGGGCATTCCATATGGCGGTATGTAAACCTGGTTTTTGTTTTTGGTCAACGAGCATACGTACCAACTGTCCCTGTATGTTGTAAATTCCCAGCTGGACATTGGTCTCCATGGATAAGGTATAAAAGATGGTAGTGGTGGATACAAATGGGTTAGGGTTATTGGTGAGTGCGTATATAATGGACCTCTTTAACTCTCCTACTCCCTCTCGAGCTTCGCAGATTACAGTATCCCTGATTTCCGTACCTTCGTAGACAATGGATTTCTGTTGGAGCTCCAAAGCCTCCTCACAGCTTACCCATTCTCTTGTTGCTTCTCTCTCTTCTTTGGAAAGCACATTCTTTAAACAGGAGTCTCCGTTGGGGCAAGGTATGTATCCTGCGGTATTCATCTTAGCCAGGAGAAAATTGCTGCTTCTCCATGCAGAAGGCCATTTGGTATATCCCACAGCAGCATAGCATCCCGGTGGACCTATGGTAATGCACTCTCCATAATCCTCTTCTGTCATCCAGTTTAACTGAGAACATCCGGTGAGAGCCTTTGACCAGAGGATAGAACCTGTGCTATCCAGTTTCATCACAAGGAGATCAGAAGCAGAGCTGGGTATACCGGGTGTGATGAATCCAGTGAGTATATACTTTTTTTTATCCACCTCCACGCAACGAGCTCTTGCAATATCGTTTGGTCCACCATGGGTATAAATTTTATTCCAGAGTATGTTTAGTCCAGCGTCCAGTCTCATAACAAAAATATCGTTGTCTCTATCTCCGGTGGTTACATAACCATTTCCTCCTACATTTTTAATACTGTAAATACAAAACCGATGATTAGAATATGGAGGGATGTAATAATCGTATATCCATCCAGGTAGAGTTCCATCTCCTGCCACAAGGGCTCCGTCATTCTTTCTTCCTTTAAAAATCGAACCGTATACAGTCTGCCCTTCTGGTTCCTTAGACTCTCCTACCACCACAAAGTACTGGGGATTACCTGTTGCATCTACTAAGCTTGAATCCTCAATAATTGAGTATGCATGATCATTTAGGCTTCTTCCTTGCAATGGCTTCCCATACACATGAGTCCATACCGGAGCACCATCGGGGCGGAGTTTAAACACCAAAAAGTCTGATACTCCACAGGGACCCGGATTCATGTTTCCTGCAACCAGGTATCCATTTCCATCTTTAACAACAGAGTAAGCATATTCATCTGCCCGGTGAGAGGCATCGTACACATATCCCCATACCAAGCTTCCATCAGATTTTATTTTAATCACCAGAGCGTCAGAGTTTCCTCCTAAAGGGGCGGGTTTAGTATATCCTGCAATCACATAATAAATCTCGTTTTCAGTTGAATCCCTAATGATACAGCGAGCATAATCATTGTATTCTCCCTCTGGATATCCATATACCCTTGCCCAGATTACATTTCCAGTATTAGCATCCAGTTTAGTTACAAGAACATCTATTCCCCCCAGAGGACCGTTGGTTGTATGACCTGCAATCACATAAGAGTTATCTCTTTGGTCGTAGACGATAGCGTACGCTGAATCCTCCCCAAACGCATCATAGGCTTTTGCCCATAGAGAGGATTGGGTTCCTATCAAAAGAATAGAGAACCATAACATGTATTACCTCCTTTTAAAGATTTTTCAGGAACGAATTTTCTTCATTCCAAGTCTAAGAGTATAACCTGGATTCCTGGTTTGTCAATATAGCGTAAATTCTTCCATCTCTTATTAATCAAAGTAAATATGTTATGGAATTCTGCAAAATCTTGACATTTATAGAAAAAGCATGTATCATTATGTAATCTTAAACAATCATTAAAAAGGAGGAAAAATGGCAGAAAAGCTTAATCCTTTTGAGATAGCACAGACACCACTTGATGGAAGCAGAGCTTTTGGGGTTGGACAAAGCTATCCATGAGATGCTCAGATGACCTATGAGAAGGTATTTGAAATGGAAAAAATGGAAAACCTAAATCCATACCAAATAGCGCAGATGCAGTTTGACCGCGCTGCAGATAAACTTGACATAGAACCATGGATAAGAGATTTTCTGAAGACCCCTCGTAGAAATGTTTCAGTTGATTTTCCCGTCAGGATGGATGATGGTAGTGTAAAGATGTTTACTGGCTACAGGGTCCAGCATAACAATGCTCGCGGACCGTATAAAGGGGGTATAAGATTTAGTCCAGAGGTTAATCTGGACGAAGTAAGAGCATTAGCCATGTGGATGACTTGGAAAACTGCTCTTATAGATGTTCCATTTGGAGGGGCAAAGGGAGGAGTTGTTTGTAATCCGCGCAAGATGTCAACGGCTGAACTGGAAAGAATGACACGACGTTTTACTTACGAAATAAGTGATGTTATTGGTCCTAATTCTGATATTCCCGCACCAGATATGAACACAAATGCGCAGGTAATGGCCTGGATACTTGACACATATAGCATGGGACAAAGGCATTATGTTTTTGGGGTTGTCACGGGAAAACCCATCTTTTTAGGTGGCAGTTACGGAAGAGATGAAGCAACTGGGAGAGGTGTTGTGATTGTCGCAATGGAACTTCTAAAAGATGAAGGTCTTGAACCAAAAGGTTTGACAGCTGTAGTGCAAGGTTTTGGAAATGTTGGTTATCATGCGGCCAGAACCCTTGTTGAGAAAGGGGTAAAAGTAATTGGAATAAGCGATATATCTACGGCTATATACAATCCCCGCGGAATCGATGTTCAGGATGCAAGAGAGTATGCTGAAAGGAATAACTTTCTTCTCGAAGGGTATGATAAAGCGGAGCATCTCTCACCCAAAGAAAGCATACTTGAAGTCGAGACGGATATTTTGATCCCTGCCGCTGTAGAAAATCAGATTACCACAGAGAATGCGGGAAATATTAAGGCTAAGTTTGTTGTAGAAGGTGCAAATGGTCCAACAACACCTGAAGCAGATAGAATCCTTTATGAAAAAGGCATAATTGTTGTCCCGGATATCCTCGCCAATGCAGGCGGAGTAACTGTAAGTTATTATGAATGGGTGCAGAACATACAGAGAGAGCAATGGCCATATGAAATGGTTATTCGCAAACTTGAGGAGAAACTTGTTAATGCTTACAGAAATGTCCGTAACTTGGCAGAGAAGGAAAAAGTTGATATGAGAACTGCCGCTTATATGATCGCTATTGACAGAGTAGCAGAGGCAACAAGAACAAGGGGGATCTTTCCTTAATGAGTTGGAATAATATTCAATCCAAAAGAAATGGTTAACGCTAAAAAAGAAAAAGTTACAAAAGGGTATATTAGAGCCCTTGACAGATTTATCGGTCCAGTAAGGGATGTTCCTGCACCTGATGTCTATACTACACCCCACATAACGGCATGGATGATGAATAGGTGTGGAGGCGATGAAGCTGAAAGGCTGGATAGTATCCAAAATTTTGCTATATTCAATGGAGGTGAATTATGCAAATTAATACAGAAAAAATTGATTTTTTGATTAATAAATACGGGGCAAGGAGGGAATCCCTGATACCCCTGCTCCAAGACATTCAATCTTTCCTCAACTGGTTACCAGAAGAGGTAATTAGAGAGGTTGCGAAAAAACTGGGAATTCCTCTTATAGATGTTTATAGTGTTGCTACTTTTTATAGGTCTTTTAGCCTAAAGCCCAGGGGAAAGCACCTGATAACAGTTTGCCTTGGAACCGCCTGCCATGTAAGAGGTGGTCAAAGAATTGTAGAGGCTATCTCAAGGGAGCTCGGGATAAAACCAGGAGATACGACCAAAGACATGAAATTTTCCTTGGAGACGGTTAATTGCCTTGGATGCTGTGCTATAGGGCCGATTGTTGTGATAGATGGTGAATATTACGGAGGGATGACTTCTCAGAAGGCTCTTTCGTTAATAAAAAGGATAGGAAAGGAGAAATAATGGAGAGAATAGAAAACCCGAACGAGCTTGTAGCCCTAAGTTCAAAGCTGAGAGCCAAATCTAAGAAGAGATTTATCTCCATATCATCGGGCACCTGTGGTCAGGCGAGGGGTTCAATAAAGGTTGTAGAAGCTTTCAAGGAAGAGGCAAAGGGAAAGATTGATATTAAGGTCACGGGATGCCACGGTTTCTGTGAAGCTGAACCTAATGTAATCATCTTCCCTGAAGGGATCTTCTATCAGCATCTTAAGCCAGGGGATGCAAAAGAGATTATTGAAAAGACCGTGTTAAAAGGTGAGATAATTGATAGATTGCTCTACAAAGATGCTGCAACGGGTGAAAGTTTTGTCTATCAGAAAGATATTCCTTTTTATAAGAAACAGATGCGGCTACTTTTGGCGGATAACCCATTCATAGACCCAACAAACATAGAGGATTACATTGCAAGAGGTGGCTACCTATCGCTTGCAAAAGCATTGAAGATGTCACCTGAAGAGATAATTGAGACGATAAAGGCTTCTGGACTACGTGGAAGAGGAGGCGCCGGTTTCCCCACGGGAAGGAAATGGGAGTTGGCACGAAAGCAAAAGAGTGATATCAAGTACATAATCTGTAATGCGGATGAGGGTGACCCCGGTGCTTATATGGATAGGAGTCTCCTTGAGGGAAATCCCCATTCTGTCATTGAGGGGATGATAATTGGTGCCTATGCGATTGGTGCAAACGAAGGTTGGATTTACGTGCGAAACGAGTATCCGCTTGCAGTTAAACATGTCACAATAGCGATTGAACAGGCACGGGAGGCTGGATTACTGGGTGATAACATATTAGGGTCAGGCTTCAGCTTTGATATCAAAATAGCAAAGGGAGCAGGTGCATTCGTCTGTGGTGAAGAGACCGCACTTATGCTATCCATTGAAGGGAAGAGAGGAACCCCAAGACAGAGACCTCCATACCCTGTTGAGAAGGGTCTGTTCGGCAAACCCACAAACATAAACAATGTTGAGACATGGGCAAATGTGCCAAAGATAATAGATAAGGGGGCAGAGTGGTTCTCAAAAATGGGAACAGAAACGAGTAAAGGGACTAAAATCTTCTCACTGGTCGGAAAGGTTAGAAATACTGGACTCATTGAGGTTCCCATGGGTATAACCTTAAGGGAAGTGATATTTGATATAGGTGGTGGATTATCTGATGGAAAAAGATTTAAGGCCGTCCAGACAGGTGGACCATCTGGCGGTTGTATCCCCGAGGAACTCTTGGATTTACCCGTAGATTATGAATCCCTCACACAGGCGGGTTCAATAATGGGTTCTGGGGGTATGATCGTGATGGATGAACGCACCTGTATGGTTGATGTGGCAAAATACTTCCTGAATTTCTTACAGGATGAGTCATGTGGAAAATGTCTACCCTGCAGAAAAGGTATCCAGAAGATGCTGGAGATAGTGACAGATATAACAGAAGGGAAAGGCAAGGAAGAGGATTTAGAGACTTTAGAGGAATTAGCCAATGTTGTAAAGGATACATCTTTATGTG
>CAZUTC010000026.1:14884-17277 GCA_964623485.1 uncultured bacterium
GATTTAGAGACTTTAGAGGAATTAGCCAATGTTGTAAAGGATACATCTTTATGTGGGCTGGGACAAACAGCACCAAATCCAGTTCTTGCAACACTTCGTTATTTCAAGCACGAGTATATAGAGCATATAAAAAAGAAGAGATGTCAAGCGGCTGTATGTAAGGAGATAGTCTCCTCTCCGTGTCAACATACCTGTCCGATAGGTACAGAGGCTCCAGTCTATATTGCCTTGATAGCCAAAGGAAGATATGAAGATGCCTTAAGGGTAATAAAAAAGGATAATCCACTTGCATCTACCCTTGCAAGGGTGTGTCATCATCCCTGTGAGACCAAGTGTCGTGCAGGTGAAGGCGGAGAACCCATTGCGATAAGAAGCCTCAAAAGGTTTGTTACCGATTATGGATTAAAAAAGGGTTTAATGCTTAAAGCAGAGCCGGTTCCTAAAAACGGTAAGGGTAAAGTAGCTATAATAGGCTCTGGACCTGCTGGGCTAACCTGCGGGTTCTATCTTGCTCAAAAAGGGTATGAAGTCACTATATTTGAGAAACTTTCTGTTATAGGGGGTATGCTCGCAGTGGGAATACCAGCCTACAGGTTGCCCAGAGACATATTGAAGGCTGATATTGACTACATCAAAAGTGCAGGGGTTGAGATTCACACAAACAGTGCACTTGGTAGAGACTTCACTATAGATGACCTGTTCAATCAAGGCTACAAAGCAGTATTCATTGCTACAGGTGCACATAAATCATTAAAGTTGGGTATACCAGGTGAGGATGCAGAAGGTGTACTATCTGGTATGGAGGTATTGACTTCCATAAATCTTGGTAAAGAGATAAAAATCGGTAATAAAGTTGGTGTAATAGGTGGTGGCAACTCAGCAGTGGATGCTGCGAGGGCGGTTTTGCGCACAGGGATGGCTGAAACTGTGACCATCTTTTATAGAAGAACGATTGCTGAAATGCCTGCATTTAGAGAGGAAGTAGAAGCTGCTCTTGAAGAGGGGATAAAAATCCAGTTTTTAACCGCACCCAAGCGAATAATCTCTGAGGATGGAAAATTAAAAGCATGTGAATTTATAAGGATGAGGCTGGGTGAAGTAGATGAAACAGGCAGGAGAAGACCCATACCAATAGATGGGTCAGAGTTCACAGTAGAGCTTGATACTCTAATAGTCGCTATTGGTGAACGTCCGGATACATCATTTATTGAAAAAGAGTCAGGGCTTGAGGTTTCTAAAAGGGGAACCCTTGTTGTTGACTCAGAGACATTACTTACAACAAAAGAAGGTGTGTTTGCTGGTGGCGACTTGGTAACAGGACCAAATACCGTTGTGGATGCAGTCGCTTCTGGTAAAATTGCAGCCGAATCTATTGATAAGTTCTTATCCGGGCAAGAGATAAGAAGGGAGTATAAAATAACAAGACCCTCAGAGTACATAGAACCTGTTGAGCTTACTGAGGAGGAGCTATTAGAAGCAAGGCGTCCATCAATGCCTCGCCTTTCCCCTCAGGAGAGGAAATCCAATTTTAAGGAAGTTGAACAGGGATTGACAGAAGAACAGGCGATAAAGGAAGCAAGACGCTGTCTGCGATGCGACCTTGAGACCAAAGATGGACAGAAATTCCTTGAAAAACTTAAAGAGACATCAATGGTTGAATAGGAGGTGACGAATGCCAAAAATAAGGATTGACGGTATAGATTTTGAAGCCCCCGAGGGGTGGACAATCCTTGAAGCAGCGAGATTCTTAGGGATAGAGATTCCCACTTTCTGCTATCGTGATGGACTTAGCCCTTGGGGTGGTTGTAGACTATGTGTGGTTGAGATCGGTGAGGGTGAGAATACAAAGCTTGTCACTTCTTGCACATACCCGGTTGAGGAAGGGCTTGTTGTCAGGACTGCTACAAAAAGGGTGATTCAGGCGAGGAAGGTGTTAATTGAGCTTCTGCTTGCAAGCTGTCCCACATCAAAGACTATCCAGGATCTGGCAGCAAAATTTGGTGTCGAGCGAACAAGGTTCAAACCCGATTGGGAAGACTGCGTCTACTGTGGGCTATGTGTCCGAATATGTGAGGAGCAGATGGATGCCAAGGCTATAGGTTTTACAAACCGTGGAGGTAAACTAAAGATAACCACACCTTTCGATAAGACCTCTGAAGTCTGCAGAAGGTGTGGCGCCTGTATGTATATATGTCCTGCATGCCAGCTAAGGTGTGAAGGGCCCGAACCCCCTTCTGTTGTATGTGGCAGGTGCTATAATGCATTACAGCCCACCTGTATTGATTATTATGATGAATATCAGTGCTACATGGGATTAAAAGGAGAATGTGGAACCTGCATAAGAGAGAAGCCAGAAGGTCCTAGCAAACAGGGGACAGCCAACAGCAAAAAAG
>CAZUTC010000027.1:0-16967 GCA_964623485.1 uncultured bacterium
ATTATCATAAATTATGTTGTTATTCTTGTTGAGCATATATCTATCCGGAGAAGAAAAAATTTTAACTTCTGTTTCCTATCTTCCTTTATTGTGTTCCGAGAACCATCCATCCGGAGCCTTTGATGGAGAGTATTTTTTGGTAGTGTGGGATGAGAGGAATGGAAAAATAAGAGGGGTAAGGATTGACTCCTATGGGAATCCAGCAGATACCATAATTACAATTGTAAGGGGAAAGCACCCTTTCCTTATATTTGATGGAGAAAGCTATTTTCTGGTATGGCAGAGAAAGGAAGATGAATGCACCCATATTTACGGAGCAAGGTTATCAAGAGAAGGTAAAATTATAGATTCCATTATTCCAGTATGTATTCTTTATGAAAGTGCATATCCCAAGGTGGCTTATGGAAATGGGAAATACCTGATTGTCTGGGAAGATTTTCGTCATGAAAACCCAGATATTTATGGAGCAATCCTGGATAAAGAGAGTAACATAATTGAAGAAATTCCAATATGTGTGGAAGGACACACTCAATATAGTCCTTTTGTAAGTTTTGGTAAAAATGAATTTATGGTTGTATGGCAGGATTTTCGCAATGAAAATAAAGGGGATATTTATGGAACACGCGTAAATATTTATGGTGATGTTTTGGAAAAAGATGGATTTCCAGTATGCAATGAGGAGGGGATTCAGAGCTCCCCAGTGATAACCTTTAATAAAAATTATTATTTTGTAATATGGAGTGGAGAGCAGGTGATATATGGTTCAAGGGTTACTCCTTTAGGAAAGGTCTTAGACTCTCCAGGATTTAAGATTTCTCCTTCCTCTTGTTGTGATTTTCCATCTGTAGTCTCGGATAGTAACAGGTGTTTTGTGGTATGGGTGTATAAAAACATTTTTCTTGATAGTTTTTGTATCTATGGAGCAAGGATAACTTCGGAAGGAAAGGTTCTTGACCCTCAAGGGATATATATCACCACCCTAAAAGAATGGTATAAACCAGTTATAGTGAGAGGAAAGGAGGGATATATTGTATTATTTGCAGATATATTTTTGGATACTGATATCTATGCTAAATTAATTGACCAGAATGGGAGGGAGCAAAAAGGACGGTTTCTCATCACAAGAGAGGAAAAGTATGACGAAATAGAGCCATTTGCTGTTTTTTCTCCTTCTGAATGTCTTATTACATGGGGAACTATCTTAAAAAACAAAGAGTTTCACATTGCCTGGGCTGGCTTTATTAACCCGGCTGAACTTACTATCCAGGAGCCGATCTTTATTGATAGTCGTGAAGGATCGAAGGAATGGGAGTGTGGAAGAGAGGAAGACTATATTTTAAAATATCCGATTGGAGTCTTTGATGGAGAAAAATACCTGCTGGTATGGAGTACATATTTCCACTGCGAAAACTGGGAGGCTGATTACTGGTTTGACTACTCTGATATATGGGGAAGTTTTATATCCCCTCACCAGAAGATACTGGATTCTATATTTAATATAAGGAATGAGGATTTTGAAAACTTTATAGAGCTTTCCATTGCCTCCTCCTCAAATGGGTATTTAATTTCTTTTATGAAGTGGATAGAGAGAAGTATAGGTTGGGTGTTCCTTGATACTCAGGGAAGAAAACTCAATGAATTTATGTATTTAACTGATGATGAGCATTTTAAACTCTCTTCTGCATCTAATGGAGAAGATTTTATTATAATTTGGAGAGATGAGGAAGGCTTGTGGGGGAGAAGAGATAGGCGAAGATATTTTCATAGATTCTGAAGGGTATAACCCTTGCGTAATCTTTGATAATGAAAACTACTTTGTTGTTTTTGAAAAGAAAGGAGATATTTATGGGGTAAAAATTTCTCCGGAAGGAGAAGCTCTCACAGGTTCTCTCATTCCCATATCCACGCTTCCCCAAGATGAAAAAAATCCATGGGTCATATTTGACGGTAAGTATTATTTCGTAGTATGGGAATTACGTGATAATAAAGGGTCCGATATTTATGGAGCGATACTTGATAAAGAAGGTAAAAAGATAAAAAATCTGGTGGTTACCGACTCTCCAGGCGACCAGAAAAAACCTTGTATATGCAGGGGTTACGATGATAAGATAATGGTCATTTATGAAGGACCTCTCCCATCCAATACCTCCTACCAACGGATATGGGGTAAAAGCTTTACCCCACTGGGAGTGGAGGAGAGAGAGAAACCCAACAAATTTTACCTATCCTCTACTTTTTTAAAAGAAAAAATCCTTATTTTTATTTCTTTACCTTCTTATGAAAAAATAAGGGTAAGGATATATGATTCAAGAGGCAATTTTGTAAAGGAAATTTATAACGGAATATCCAAGGATTTAAGAATAAGCTGGAAGGCAGATAAAAAATTTCATCCGGAGTGTATTTTGTAATGATTGAGACCCCTCAAAAAAGGATTGTAAGGAAGGTTTTAAAAATTGATTAAGAAAAATGCTCATACCCCATTATTTTTAATCTCTTTGTTTTCCCTTTCTCCTTTATAAAAACTCCCCTCCCCTTTTTTACATATCCTATTTTTGTAACCAAAACATTATTTATTACTTCTGGAAGTTTCTTGTTTGATGTGAAAAGTATCTCATAATCCTCCCCCCCATGGATAGCAAAGAAGTATGGGTCTACCTTAAGAATACTGCATGCCTTTTCTAACTCTGGATGTATGGGTATTCTTTCTTTCTCTATTATAATCTTTACATTACTTGCCTTTGCCAGAGAATAAGCATCCTTTGATATTCCATCAGAGGTATCTATAGCTGCATTAATGTATTTTTTTATTCTTTTTATAAGAGAAAACCTTAACTCCGGATATGTATGTCTCTTTTTTAAAATCTCAAATCCTTTTGTTCTATTTTTTAATAATAATCTTCCTGCTTCTGAAAATCCGGGATATCCTGTTATGTATAGATAATCTCTGTTTTTTGCTCCATTTCTTCTCAATACTTTTTCTCCTTTTCCCACTGAAACAACTGTAAAGACTGTTTCTGAGGATGAAACTGTATCCCCCCCTGCAATATCTATCTTATACTTTCTGGAAATATCCTCTACACCTTTAAAAAAATTTTTAAGTTCTTTCCATTCCATGGAGGGAGAGACCGCAACACTTAAAAGGACAAAAAGAGGGTTTGCTCCCATTGCACATATGTCAGAAAGAGCTCCCAAGGTTATCCTTCTTCCAATCTCCCTTAAAGAGAGGTAGGAAGTATCAAAATGAACCTTTTCCACATAGGTATCAACAGAGATTACAAATTCATCAAAGATTGCTGCATCATCTTCTATTCCTTTTTTGAGATTTTTCACATCCTTAAAATTTTTAAAAAGCCATTCTATTATCTTTTTTTCTCTTTTATTCTGTAGAAGCAATGAAAGAGAGTTCCTTCCTTAGAAGTTCTGCTCTTTTTACATCCCTTTCCTCTTCTGATAGGGCTTTTCCAACAAAAATTTGAATATTTGCAGGTCTTGTGATTATCATTAACCGGTTAAGTCTATCTATAGAAAGTTCTGGGATGATATTTATTCCCATTCTTAATGTGGATAAAAGATTCAAAGCCTCTTCACTCGTGATTCTTCTTGCGTATTTGAGTATACCCAAGCTTCTATATATTTTGTCTTCTATTGCATACTTTGTTTTTGTAAACAAAAAATCCCTTGCCTTTCTTTCATACTCCACTACTTCCCTTCCTATATTTTCAATTATTGAAATTATTTCTTCCTCACTTTTTCCAAGGGTCTGTTGGTTGGAGATTTGGAAAAGATATCCCTTTGTTTCGGTTCCTTCTCCGTAAACTCCCCTTACTACAAGCCCCAACTGGTATATGCTTCTCAAGACCTTTTCTATCTCTTCGGTGAGCACTATTCCTGGAAGATGAACAAGAATGGAAACTCTTATTCCCGTTCCTACATTGGTTGGACAGGCAGTAAGAAATCCATACTCCTCATCGTATGCAAATGGAATGAATTTATTTAATGAACTATCTACTTTTTCTGCCTCTTTGAATGTCTCTTTTACCGAGAGTCCACTTCCAATCACCTGTATTCTGATATGGTCTTCTTCATTCACCATTATGCTTAATGTTTCTTCTGAAGATACATACACTGCCCTTTTTACATTGCTCTGGACAAAATCAGGGGAGACCATATGTCTTTCAAGTAGAAACTGCATTTCAAGAGGGGTTAAATCATCTGCTTTCTTGAACATTCCTGGTATACCTATTTTATCAATGGCATTTTTAACGCCTTCTATTATCTCCTGTTGTTCTTTTTCATCGGTTTTGGATAGGAACTTATGATATTTTATGTTTCTTGCAATTCTTATCCTGCTGGATATTATGATATCTGCATCCCTTCCGGTTCCATCCAACCATTTTCCTACAATATCTCTTTGTCTCATTCCCCCACCTCGTATTTTTTAAGCATATCCCTTATCCTCGCAGCCTCCTCGTACTTCTCGTTTTTCACCGCCTCCTCCAGTTTTTTCTTTAATCTCTTTATTTCCATCTCCTTTAAAACCAGGGTTTCTTTTTCTCTTGAGGGTTTTTTACCGATATGTTTATCACTATCATGCATTTTCTTAATCAAGCTCTTTAACCTATCCCCAAAAGCAATGTAACATCCTGCACATCCAAGTCTGCCTATTTTTTTAAACTCTGCCCATGACATCCCACATGAGGGACATACTATTTTTTCCTCCTCTGCTGATATTTTCTCTTTGAGAAATTCAGAGAATACCTCAAGAATATTTTTGAACTTTTCCTTTTCTGTTATAAAACCTTTCCGGTATGCACACTCTTTACACAGATGTTTCTCAACCACCTTACCTTCGGTGGTAATTATGGTGATTGTCATTTCTGCCTCTTTCTTATGACACTCTTCGCAAAGCATGTTTCAACCTCCCATTAAAAAGTTCATACCTTTTTTTTGCATATTTTAATACCATTGGGTCATGGGAAACAATCACAACGGTCATACCAAACTTTTTATTAAGATTTTTAATGAGCTCGAGTAAAGTTTGGGATGCTTTAAAATCAAGGTTTCCGGTAGGTTCATCTGCGAGTATTATCAATGGGTCTGTTACCAAAGCTCTTGCAACAGCTACTCTCTGCTTTTCCCCACCTGAAAGTGTGGCGGGTTTCTGTTCCTTCTTTTCTAAAATCTTTACCTCATCAAGTATTCTCTCTGCTCTTTCAAAAGCCTTTTTCTCATTTTCTCCTCTTAAAAGAAGAGGTATTGCGACATTTTCAAGCACAGTAAATTCAGGTAATAAATGATGGAATTGAAAAACAAATCCTATCCATCTATTTCTTATTTCTGAAAGTTCTTCGTCTGTTTTATCCGATACCCTTTCTTTATTTATATAAAGCTCTCCTTTTGTGGGTTTATCAAGGGTGCCAAGGATATGGAGAAGGGTGCTTTTCCCTGAACCAGAGGGACCAAAAATTGCTATTCTATCACCTTTATTTATTCTAAGATTTATACCTTTTAAAACATGCAGTTTTTCTCCATCCTCATAAACCTTGTGAATATCTACAGCAGAGATTATTATTTCACTCATATCTTATTGCATCCACTGGATTGAGCTTTGAAGCCTTTCTTGCAGGGTATACGGTAGCCCCGTATATTATAATAATTGCTACAAAAACTGTGAGTAAAATATCCTGCCATCTTATCTGAACCGGAAGTGTCCTTATGAAATAAACACTGCTTGGAAGTTCTATTATCTTGAGTTTGTTTAAAAGAAAGGAGATAATAATTCCAAATACAGCCCCTCCAAATGTTCCTATAAGTCCTATCAGAAGACCAAAGTATGTGAATATTCGCATTATGTCTTTAGAAGAAGCTCCCATTGCCTTTAGAATCCCTATTTCTTTTGTTTTTCCATTTACAGTCATAACAAGCATTCCTATTATATTGAAGGCAGCCACAAGAACTATAAGAGTCATTACAATAAAAACAACTGTTTTTTCAAGTTTCAATGCTGCGAATATATTCTTGTTCATCGTTATCCAGTCCACAACCCGATATGGATAACCTATAGCCTTCTGAAGTTTACTTCCTATTTTTTGAGCCTTATAAATGTTCTTAAGCGATACCTTAACACCCGTCACTCCTCTTCCTATCCCTGCAAGTCTTCTTGCATTCTCAATATTCAAAAATACCATGGTTGCATTATAGTCATAGAGTCCTGCATCGAATATCCCTTTTACGGTAAACTTATACACCCTGGGAAACGCCATTATGGAGATACCTCCTCCTGCAGGAGATACAGCACTTACCTTTTCTCCTACAGTCACACCCAGTATATTTGCAAGGTCGGTACCTATAAGAATCCCATCCCCAGATAGGTCGTATTCTCCTATAATTACATCCTTGAAGAGATCCGAAATATCTTTTTCAGCTTCAGGCTCTATCCCGGTAAACATTACTCCCTCTGCTCCCCGGTTGCTTTTTATCACCGTTTTTCCAAAGATTACTGGAGCCATTCTCATTATCTCCCCTCCTACAGTATTTGTTATTTTATTAACAACATTTCTATACTCCTCCTCGGTTATAGGGACATTATAAAATTTCTGAACTATAATATGAGGATTTATACCCAGTATTCTTCTTTTTAGTTCTTCATGGAATCCATTAAGCACCGACATTACAATTATTATTGCAGCAACCCCTATAAAGACTCCGCCTATGGCTACAATGGAGATAAGGGAGTACATTCCCCCTTTTTTCTGCTTTAAATACCTTCTCGCTATAAAAAGTTCTTGTTTCATTCCTCAGGTCTTAGATGGGGAAATATTATTACATCTCTTATTGAGGGAGAATCTGTGAGAAGCATAACTACTCTGTCTATACCTATTCCTAAGCCCCCGGTTGGAGGCATTCCGTACTCCAGAGCAAGTAAAAAGTCCTCATCAATTACTGCATACTCCTCCCTTGCTTTTATCTGCTCCTCAAACCTCTCCCTCTGTTCTATTGGGTCGTTCAATTCAGAAAATGAATTTCCCACTTCTATTCCCATAATTACAGGTTCAAATCTCTCCACGAGTCTTTCATCATCTCTATGGGTTTTTGCAAGGGGAGAGATTATTTTTGGATGGTCTTTTACAAAGGTGGGTTCCTTTATCTTTGCCTGCACAAGGGTTGAAAACAACTTATCTATCATTTTACCTCTGCTTGTTTTCTCCGTTACTTCAATTTCATACTCTCTGCAGAGTTCTCTTAATTCATTTTCGGAAAGAGAAAGAATATCCTTATCTGTTGCTTTTTCAAGTTCCTCTACAAAGCTTATCCTTTTCCAAGGCTTTGAAAAATCTATCTCGTAACCTTGGAAATTTATAAGGGTAGTGTTGTATAATCTATCTACGAGAAACCTAAACATCTCCTCAGTGAGTTTCATCATGTCATTGTAGTCTGCATAAGCTTCGTAAAGTTCAAGTTGGGTAAACTCTGGATTGTGAAATCTATCCATCCCCTCATTTCTGAAGTCCTTACCTATTTCATACACCTTTTCAAAACCTCCCACAATCAGCCTTTTGAGATAAAGTTCATCTGCTATTCTAAGGTAAAACTTTCTTTCCAAGGCATGGTAGTATGTGGTAAATGGTCTTGCAGTAGCTCCTCCATATATTGGCTGAATTACCGGAGTCTCCACCTCTATAAAACCCTTTGAGTCCAGAAACTCTCTCAATAAATTAATTATCTTTGTTCTTTTTACAAATGTTTTCATTACCTCTGGATTTGCTATCATATCTAAATATCTTTTACGATATCTTGTTTCCGGGTCCTTCAGTCCATGCCATTTCTCCGGGAGAGGAAGAAGAGATTTTGATAACACCTGGAAGTTCTTAACATGGACGGTTATTTCTCCAGCCTTTGTTTTAAATACCTCTCCTTCTACTCCTATGAAATCCCCTATATCCATATATGAAAAAAGAGAATACCTATCCTCCATATCATTTTTTCTTGCATACAGTTGAATCTTACCGTAAAAATCTCTTATATCCAGAAATATGGTTTTCCCATGGTCTCTTCTTGCGATTATTCGCCCTGCAGTTTTAACATTCTTGCCTTCTAAGGAGTTGAATTTATCTATTATCTCCTTTGTGGTGTGGGTTCTTTCAAATCGATAAGGATAAGGATTTATAACTTTTTTAAGTTTTGAAAGTTTTGAAATTCTTATACTTCTTTCTTCTGGAAATTCAGTCATGCAGGTCTTTTGAAGACATTTCTAACAAACATCTCGTTTTTTCTCCAGTTCTTATAAACCTTTACATAAAGGTCAAGATATACAGGTCTCTCAAGAAATCTTTCTATGTTCTCTCTTGCCACTATTCCAAGTTTTTTAATTGCCCTTCCCTCTTTACCTATGATGATACCCTTCTGGGAGTTCTTCTCCACATATATGGTGGCTCTTATATAATCCTTTCTTGGCTTCGGTTGCTCTCTAAACTCTTCTATCTCCACATATACCGAATAGGGTATCTCTTCACCATAGAGTTCAAAGATAGCCTCCCTTATTATCTCGGATACAAAGAATCTCTCTGGATGAGAGGATATTTGGGTGGCTGGATAGAAGAACTCTCCGGAGGGTAAAAATTCAATTATTGCCTTTTCTAAATCTTCAACCCCATCTCCTAAGGTTGCAGATATAAGGTATACTCTATCAAATCCCAGTTTTGAAAACTCCTCTATTTTTGGAAGGAGTTTCTCCTTATTTTTTACGGTATCTATTTTGTTTATAGCGAGAATTTTTGGTTTATTTTTTATGTGTTTTAAAAATTCGGTAAAGTCTTGATCAGGGGAAAAATCAGGCTCCACCATAACAACCACTACATCTGCGTCTTTTGTAGCCTCTATTATATTCTTCCATAAAAACTTAAAAACAAGGTTTTTGGGTTTTATTATACCAGGGGTATCCAAAAACACCATCTGGATATTATCCTTTGTGTATATTCCTATTATATTGTGAATGGTTGTTTGAGGTTTTTTAGAGACAGCTGAAAGTTTAACTCCCAAAAACCTGTTCAAAAGCACAGACTTCCCCACATTAGGAGGTCCCACTATCGCCACATATCCAGCCTTTTTATCCATAGACTTTAAATAATAATCAAAACTTACTTAAAGTCAAATAATAGTTCCCTTAAATTTGACTTTCGATTTCTCTCTGATATAATTTAGCACTGGAGATGGCTAAAATTAAGAGAGATAAAGACCAAAAGATAAAAATTGGTAAGGCTTTTGCTCTTCATACATTGAAATTTCCTTATAGGAGATTTTTGGATTCTTTAGGAGAAAGATTAAAATGGGTTCATCCGGATGTGATAAGTTTTATTGCCCTTTTTGTTTCTTTTATAATAGGATTTTTATATTATTATTCCCTAAATATCCCCTTTCTTCTGATTATTAATATTTTCTTAATAATTTTGAGAATGACCCTAAACACCTTAGATGGATTAATTGCTTTAAAGATAGGACGTAGTTCTATGCTTGGAAAAGTAGTTAACGCCCTTCCAGACAGATATGCAGACCTTTTTATATTGATAGGTATTACACTTTCTCCCCTTTGTAATCTTAAAATCGGAATGTTTGCCTCGCTTACCGTGCTTTTGGTAAGTTATTCTGGTATGTTAGGTAAGGCAGTGGGCGTCTCTTGGCAACAACAGGGTCCCCTGGATAAGGTTGACCGTTTGTTTTTACTTATAGGAGCCTCTTTAGTCCAGTTCATACTTATTAAATTAAACCATGCTTGGTTCATATTTTTGGGGATGAATACCACAGTAATGGAGTTATGCATGCTATTGTTTATTCTTCTTGGTCAGATAACAATTATCAATCGGGTTATAGGTATGGTTCGGGAAATTAAAAAGGTAGAGTCTAAATAGATATGGATATTAAAGTGTTGATATTATATACTATCGGATTAATTCTTGCTTTATATGGAATTATTCTGGGGATAATGAGCATTGTCTTAAAAATTAAAGGAAGGGGAATTAAGTCAATTTGGATAAGATATCTCACTTGGTTTTTAATAATTCCACCCCTTTTGTTTCCTCTTTTATACTCTAAGATTTTATTTCAGATTATAATTTTGGTTCTTTCTTTATTGCTTTTTCGTGAGTATGTAAGAGTTGTGGGACTTTGGAAAGACAGCGTTTATGTACTCATATGTTATATTGAGATAATGTTGTGTTATATTCCGGTTTTTTTGAATAGATTCGGGTTTTTTCAAGTCATGCCCATTTACATTATAATTTTGGTTCTTCTTGTTCCAATAATTAGGGGAGAGTATGAACATATGATTCAAAAATCATGCCTTGCAATGCTGGGGGTAACTTATTTTGGCTGGTTCCTGGCTCATATAGCCTTTTTAAGAAACCTCCCCATGGGAATTGAATATATATTTTTTCTTGGGGTACTGGTTGCTTCCAACGATGCAGGGTCCTATATTTTCGGCAGGTTACTTGGGAAAAGTCCTCTTGCACCTAAGATAAGTCCTCAAAAAACCAAGGAGGGTTTTATAGGAGGAATGATTATGGTTATAATTTTGGCTTTTTTGCTGAAGATATTTACCCCTGAGTTCACAGCTTTCCATAGGATTTTTTTTGCCCTAATAATTTCCATTGGAGGGACATGCGGAGATTTGGTAATGTCCTTTATAAAACGAGACTTAGGATTGAAAGATTTTGGAAAGATTCTACCCGGACATGGAGGACTACTCGACAGATTTGATAGCATGATATTTGTTACCCCTCTCTTCTTTCATATAGTAAATCTTTTCTATTCCATTGTGAATTAAGATATGCCTACTTCAGATGAATGGTGGAGATATGAATCCCCTCCCACCATATATGATTTGGTGGGCGATAATTTTATCACTTTTATTATCAGACCTTTGATCTATATTGCTATTAAGTTTTATTTTAAATATTTTCATAAAATTAAGATAGTTAAACCCAATTTTGATTTAAGCAAAGGAGGGTACATAATGGTAGCAAATCATTCCAGTCATTTAGACACCCCCCTTATACTTTCCTGTTTCCCTTTGAAATATGTGAATAAGATATATGCAGTAGCGGCTGTAGACTATTTCTTTGCTAATCCTTTTTTAAAGACGCTCGCTCATATCTTATGCAATATTATTCCCATACAACGGAAATCGGCTGATTTTAAGTCATTCTTCACTTGTGCAGGTATTCTTAAAAAGAAAGGAAACATACTTATTTATCCTGAGGGGACGAGAACCAGAACCGGAAAGATGGGACCCTTCAAATCAGGAATAGGAATATTGATAAAAAAAACTAAATCCCCAATAATACCTATATATATAGAAGGAACATTTGAAAGCATGAATTACCGAAGAGTTATACCAAAACCCTGCCCCCTCAGTATAATTTTTGGTTCCCCAATTCCATACCACCAATTGACAAAAAATAACGAAGATATAAAAACAATAACAAATAGGATTCAATGGCTTGTGTATTCACTCTCTAAGAGTATCTCTAATAGATAAATGCATTTAATTGACTTTCTATATTTTTAATTTATAATTTCACTATATAATTTATATTCTAAAAAAGGAGGCAACATGGAAGAAACCAAGGTACCGCAGGAGCGTTATGATGAGAGATTAAAAGCAACGGTGGATATACTCTATCTCTTTAATGTAACCTGGTTATATGTTTTCTCCTTACTTTATCCTCTTGTTGGAATAGTAATGGGAATAATACTTAGAGCAGGCTCTCTATCTGAGAAGGGTAAAAGAATAGGAATGATAGCCCTTATTCTTGGAATAATAAATATTGTTGTTTGTATAATCATCTTTGTGATTATTCTCATTGTTGGTCTTGCAACAGCTGCAGGTGGAAGGAGTGTATATTAATAGGAAAATGGGAGGGCATTCAAGCCCTCCCATCTAAATTTCAAATGTTTCTATTTTTTATTTTTTTATCTATTTTAAACCCAAAACCCTCCCTTTACTGGGTATATTTTAAAGACCAAGTGGAGGGAAGGGTGAACCCCCGGTATATAAGGATTATTGAGAATATGGGAGCAAGAAAAAGGGTATGCTCAAATCTCTTAAATGCATGCTCCTTTTTTGCAGGAGATGAAATAAAAGAGATAGAAAAACTATGGTTTGTTAAGAAGGTAGAGCCGGTGAGAATAGGAAGGGTGAGAATTTCAAAAGAAGAAAAGGAAAGACTATATCACATTCAATATGATTCTTCCTTTACAGGATATACATACACACAGCTTAAACTATTCGATATAAACCGGGTGCATGACAGAGGATACTTAGGAGAGGGAGTAAAGATAGGCTTTTTGGATACCGGATTAAGGAAAGATAACTTTGCATTGAGAAGTATAAAAATAGAAAAAGAGCACGACTTTATCACTGGGGATGATATTTTTATTGAATTAGGTAAAAACCGGATAACCGCTTGTAAGAACTTTTCAATAATAGAGTGTTTCTGGATTGTACCCACACAAAAATTTTACTATATTTTATTCATAGCAGACTCTACCCCATCCTTACCCACCAAGGGTACCGAAAGGCAATGCTTTTTTACTTACTCTTCGGATGGTTATTCATGGAGACCTCCTTTAAAATTTTCCTCCTCTTCCTTTTCCCGGAACCTATACGCATCCGCGGATGGAAACATTTTAGCAGCTTCTTGGGAGGGTGGAGAAAGTTCTCTTGCTTCAAACATATATATCTCACTTATAAGAGATACATTGCCATTTTACTCTGAGGTATTATCCACTTCTGGAAGAAAACCGGTGGTTGGAGTTAAAAATGATACCTTAGTGATATTATGGTTTGAGGAAAATCGAATAAAGCTTAAAGAGGGAGTGATTACGGAAAATGAAGTTTCATGGTTTTATGACACGACACTTTTTGAATATAATACTAAATCTATTTTTTATCCTAAATTAATCTATCAGAGAGGATGGATCCTTATGTTTGCCGATTTTCTAAAAGGAAAAATTTTAAAATATAATATGACCGGTAATGAAAAAGATTCTATTCTTCTGGAGAACTTAATAAACTTTGATCCCTTTGTGTATAGAGATACGATTTTTATGGTGGTTTCTTATATAGAAGAAACTCCCAAACTTGAATTATTGAGATGGTCCGATGAGAACCCTCAAAAAGAAATGGTATGGGATCTTTTTGTCCAAGAGATTAAGGGGACTACCATAGAAGATAGGATAGGGATTCTACTCCAGTCCTATGGGAAAATTCTATACATGGAGTACAAAAATGGATACTGGATACAAACCGAACTTACTCAGGATTTTTCCTATCTTCCGTTTATTACCGAGGACGAGAATGATTTTATAAAGGGATGGTGCATAAGAGGTGATGATGATACAGATTATGACCCAGCAGAGGATGCCTTATCCCAGCCCAACCATGGCACAAGAATCACTGCTCTCGTTGGAGGTTATGTACCTGGAAATTATATAGGAGTGGCTCCAGCTTCGGTCTTCTATATGGCAAAAACAGAGAAGGTAACAGATATAAATGAAAAAGAGTATGAAGTTCAGATAGAAGAGGATACCTGGATAGAGGGGTTGGAGTGGCTGGAAAGGGAGGGAGTGGATATTGTCAATAGTTCCCTTGGATACTCTGACTGGTATACATACGAGGATATGGACGGAAAAACATCTGCTGCCTCCATTGCTGCATCTCTTGCAGCAAAAAGAGGACTCGTGATTGTAACAGCCATGGGAAATGTTAAGAAGGACCATCCTTATATGGTAGCCCCTGCAGATGCAGAAGGGGTTGTATCAGTTGGAGGGATAATGCGAGATTCATCATGGTGGGGTTTTAGTGAAGAGATAATCGGAAGCGCAATAGGACCCACATACGATGGAAGAAGAAAACCAGAGCTTGTGGCCTTAGCTGATAGTGTGTGGGCGGTTGATAGTATGGGTTTTCGTATCTCAGCAGGAACATCCTATGCTACTGCCTTTGTCTCTGGAATATTTTCCTTGGTTCTTTCTGCCCATCCGGAATGGAGAGGATATCCAGATAGTCTTAAAGAGGCTGTTTTTAAAACTGCCTCCAACTACAGTTCTCCAAATGATACCATAGGATATGGAATTCCCAATGCATTTAATGCAGTTTACTTTACTCCCCCAAAAGGAGATTCCATTCCAGAGGATAGATTTCTTTCTCCATTTCCAAATCCCTACTATCCCCTCTCTCAGAATAAAATCTATTTTCCATTTATGCTTCAGAAGGGAACCTCATCTGCAATACTGCAAATCTATTCCATTTCAGGGAAGAGAATAATTACAAAAGAGATAGGCAAAGAAGAAGGACTTAGCATAGGGATATACGAGAGCAAAAAAATCCTTGAAACCATAGGGGCATTCTGGGATGGCAAGGATGAAAAGAAAATCCTCTGTCCCTCCGGACTGTATATAGTTGTTTTATATACCGGACATGGAAAAATGCTGGAAAAATTTATGCTTATAAGATAAAGGCGGAGTTATGATTTTTACTGTTTTTTCCTTCCTATTTGATTTTCCTTGTTTAAAAGAGTATTCTCACAGATGTATAAACCCTTCGTTTTTCTATGAGATTAAAAGACCCCTTCTTTCCTTAGAAGGTTCATCCAATGGATATACTGGATTTCTCTATGCGGAACCGGTAAATATCCATGCCTTTATGCTAAGATATGGAATAAAAGATACCTCCTATTTTAGCGAGACTTCTTTTTCCTTTAAAATATCTACAAAGTTTCATGCAGGTTTTGGTGTGGGGATAGAAAAGAAAGAAGTATATGGATTTTCTCAAGGAACATTTTTCAAAGTTGGAATAGGAGGAGAACCAAGAAGGAATATAAGGTTTGGAACATATATACTCCAGGGAAAAGGGGCAAAAAAATTAATGGCAGGAGGAGCTTACCAGTATGAAATTAAAAAAAGAAAAATAAATGCTTTTCTTGCCATGGGTGCTTCAAATGGAAAATTCAAAACAGATATTTATTTAATTATTCCTTTAGCAAAGAATTTAAATATTAGAGGAGGCATAGGTATAATAGGGGATACAGTGGATGGCTCTTTTGGATTTTCGGTTTTTTCCCAAAGGATTGAAAATACCGATGTTTTTTTAGACTATGAGCTTTTATTCCCCTCCATAACCCATTTGCTGTCTATTGGAGTGAGATTAGGAGATGCCTTAAAAAAAGAAAAAGAAATAAAAAGAAGAAAGCAAGAGGTAAGAGCTCTTCAGCTCCGAGAAGAAGCATTGAGAAAGGAGATTGAAAACTTAAAAAGATTAAAAAAAGAGATTGAAGATTTAAAGATTGAAATAGAAAAAGAAAAACTTTCCCTTGAGGAGCGAAGAAGAGAAGCTATGGAGGCTTTAAAAAAGTTAGAAGGGATAAGAATACAAGAGGAGAAGGAGTGGCTCAGAATAATTGCAGGAGAGCGAGCAATTCACTTTGCCTCTGGCTCTGCTGAGATTCCATTCCCGGAAGGTTATAAAGTGCTTGTAAAAATAGGAAGATTTCTTAAGACCTATCCTGGAAAAAGAATAATAATAGAAGGTCACACCGATAATGTCCCCATAGGACCAAAACTGAAATCAAAATACCCTGATAATCAGGCACTTTCAGAGGCAAGAGTAGCCACTATAAAGAGATATTTTGTGGAAGTAGAGGAGATTCCAGAAAATTTAATTCAAGCAGTAGGTTATGGAGAGACAAGACCCATTGCTTCCAACGAAACAGAGGAAGGGAGAGCACTTAATAGGAGAGTAGAGATAAAAATTATAAAAGAGTGACACATAAAAATATTGAAATACACAGTTTTTATTAAAATAATTTCTTCTTTATGTTTTTTCTTTATATAACATAATGCTTCAACTTGACAATGGTTTGGTTTGATGTATTATTAAAAGATGTCTGTTACTGTTAAAGAGTTTCAAAATCTAATAAAGAGAACATTTTATCATAAAGACTCATTAAGAGGTGTAGAGAAAACATTTGTGTGGTTTGTTGAAGAGGTAGGAGAACTTGCAAAATCATTTAAAAAAAAGGAGAGAGAACTAATGGAGGCAGAGTTTGCAGATGTATTTGCATGGTTGTGTAGTCTTGCGAATCTTGTTGATGTAAATCTTGAGGGAGTATCATTTAAAAAGTATGGAAAGGGGTGCCCTAAATGTGGTAAAATTCCCTGTATATGTAAAGAACCATTTAAAAAGGAGGTGCCTTGATGTGGGTTTTTTATTTTCTTTTGTTCAATCAAGTTCCGGAAATAGATACTTCAATTACAATAAGACCTCCTACAAATGTAAGAGCTTACGATACTCCTTATGATAAAGGACAAAGTATAACAGTGGAATGGAAATTATCTCCAGATGACAGAATGATAGATGGATACTCAATATGGAGAGCAGAAAAAGGAAGGATGGATTTTAAAGAAGTGGGACTCACTCCTCCTGGAGTCACGAAATTTGTCGATGAAGACACTGCTTTAGTGAATGGAAGGGAGTATGTATATAAAGTTGCCGCTTTGTTGAATGAAGATTATGTATTTTCCATGCCCTCTCTTTCTGTGGCTCCAATGCCCCAGTGGTTTAATCCCAGAAGAATAAATATTCTCGTGGCTATGATATTGTTTTTTAGTTATGTAATTTATTTCATTAATAGAGCGAAAAAGGGTGAAGAAATATATTTAAGAAGAATTCCAGGGCTTGCAAAGATAGATGAAGCGGTGGGAAGAGCTACAGAAATGGGAAGACCAATTCTTTATATTCCAAGCACAACCGATATATCCGATGTTGCAACAATTGCTGCCATAAATATTCTTCCAGGAATAGCAAGAAAGGCTGCTGAGTATGATATTCCAATAATAGTTCCCAACAGAAACCCGATTGTTTATACTGTAACCAGAGAGATTGTTAAAGAAGCATATACTGATGTTGGAAG
>CAZUTC010000028.1:0-15995 GCA_964623485.1 uncultured bacterium
TCTTGATTTTATAACGAGTGCCTTGGGCATGGTAACAATACATACTATCTTAGGTTCATTCATTATGATTATGATACACATTAACCTTTTAAAATCAAGTATTTTTTATTTATCTAAACCAAGAAAGCACTTACTAAGAAGAAAAAAGTAAGGGAAGGGGTAAAAAGATATTTGGAAAAGGGAAAGTATAAAGAAAGAATATGAATATGGTTAAGTGAGGAATCTGCAATATGCTTGCAGTTATTATATTAAATGAGATAGCCTGAGGCGATACTTCATAAATGGTGGAGAATGAAACTCTTGGCATAGGATAATATTAACTTGACAATTAAAAAATAGAGTGCATAATTTTAGAAATGGGAGGAAGTATGAAGAGATTATTTTTCTTAATCTTAACTTTGGTTTTTGGCATATTTGGGAGAGATAAAGAAAGAGTTAGTATAAGTATTGTTCCTCAAGTGGTTAATTCTCACCTCTTGGCTTTGGGAAAGGAGAAATTTCAGATTAAAAATGTGGAAGTACTCAAGTATTCTCTTCTTCCTGATACTCTCGCATACATTGTAAATCTCTCTCCCCAAGGTTTTATAGTGGTTTCTCCTGATAAAAATCTTCCTCCAGTAATAGCCTACTCCTTCCTTTCCAACTTCCCGTACGAGGAATCAAGGCTTAATATCCTTCTTGACATTTTGAGAAAAGATATGGAACTTCGCCTTAAGCATTTGGATGCAATTCCAGACAGCGTAAAAGAGAGGCATAAAAGAGAATGGAGAGATTATCTAAAAAATCCTCTTAATATAAGGAAGATGTATTCTCTTGGAGGTCAGTGGCCTCCTGAAGGTTCAACATCCACTGGAGGATGGGTGGAGACCACTTGGCACCAGCGTTCCCCTTACAATGATAGTTGTCCCATAGACTATATCACTGGGGATAGATGTGTCACAGGATGTGTAGCCACTGCGATGGCACAGATAGTAAACTATTGGGAGTATCCCCATTCCCTTCATTTTGATGATTCTGATAACTATCTTTCAAATGCATTTTTTGTTATTCCTCCACGACAGATATATATTGACTGCGTCCCGGATGGTCACAATGATGGAGTTGCAGAGCATGAGTATGAGCATAATCCAAGTATGGATAACATAGATTATGGAAATGGAAATAGCAGACTCTGGGCTCAATTAAATTTTGCGTGTGGAGTTGCAGTTCATATGATGTACAGCTCTATGGCATCCGGAGCCTATCACACCACCACTGCTCAGGCATATAAATCTAAGTTTGGATATGAATCTGCCACCTACATGGTAGAGTCGAACAGCGATTTTTACCCTACCTTAAAAGACAACATGAAAAATGCTCAGCCTGCCCAGCTTGGAATATTCGGATACCTTGGTGGTCACTCTATTGTTTGTGATGGTTTGAAGGAGATAGATGGCTCGGATGACCAGTACCATTTAAACTTTGGCTGGGGCCCCTCAAATCCAAGACCTATAACAGAATGCTGGTATGTGTTACCGGATGACCTCCCCCCAGGTCTCAATAATGTGGAGGATGGAATCTTGGATATAAAGGCTCCTGAGGCTCCTAAACCCCATGCAGATTTTGCAACTTTAAATTCAACTACTGGATGCGCTCCTTATACAGTACATTTTGTAGACAGGTCGAAAGGAATCGTGACCTCATGGTTCTGGGAGTTTGGAGATGGGCAGACGTCAACTGAAAGGAATCCAACTCATACCTATCGTTCTCCTGGAGAATATACAGTATCCCTTTTGGTATCGGATGGGACATACTCGGATAAAAAAATAAAACCAAACTACATAAAAATTTTGGGTCCTCCAGAAGCATCCTTTTCTGCCTCCCCACGAGTAGGACCTCCTCCACTCACGGTCCGGTTCAAGGATAATTCCAGTGGAGAGGTTAAATCTTGGCTATGGGATTTTGGAGATGGGGTTACATCTTCATTCCCAAATCCAACCCATACCTATACCAAGCAGGGAACCTATACGGTTTCCCTTAAAGTCTCCAATGATTGTGGTGAAGATATAAAAATAGTAAATGGATATATAGTGGTAGGAGAAATTCTTGCTGCGAACTTTACCGCCTCCCCGATTTCCGGATGCTCCCCCCTTAAGGTACAGTTCAAGGACGGCTCCATTGGAAAACCCACATCATGGCTATGGGATTTTGGAGATGGAACTACATCCACCGAACAGAATCCAATACATATATATGAAGAAGGAGGACGCTATACAGTGTCTCTTACTGTGAAAAGAGAAGACTTCATGAACACAATAAAAAGGGATGAGTATATTCATGTATATACTACTCCAAAAGCAGACTTTACAGCAGATAGAACCAAAGGTTATGAACCACTTATCCACCACTTTACAGTAAAGTTCTTTGACACCTCAACAGGAAATCCCACATCATGGCTATGGGATTTTGG
The DNA here is from genome assembly GCA_964623485.1 of uncultured bacterium. Taxonomy (GTDB): domain Bacteria; phylum Hydrothermota; class Tepidihabitantia; order B3-TA06; family CAYQJV01; genus CAZUTC01. The sequence goes on from CAZUTC010000028.1 coordinate 2,450, forward strand.
AGATGGCTCAACTTCAACTGAACAAAATCCAATACATACATATAAGAAGAAAGGAAAGTATACAGTGAAACTTCAGGTGAAGGGAGAGTTTGAATGCTCTGATGAGGTGGTAAAGGAGGATTTTATAGAAGTATCTGATATTCCTCTGCAGTTTGCCCTTTACACAGTAACCCAGGAGAAACCCATGGTGTTTTATGACATCCCAAAAACCTCTCCAGTCCGAATAGAAATGTATTCCACAACAGGAAGGCACATCATGACCATAGAAAATACCGTAAAAACTCCAGGAAGATACTATTTGAATATTGAAAAATTATGTATACCAAAGGGAGTGTACTTTGTAAAACTTCATGCCTCTAATTTTGTAGATGTTAAAAAAGTAGTCATTTATTAGGGAGGATAAATGAGGAATAAAGTTAAGTTAGGTATCGTGTTGTTATTTTTCTTAGGATGCAGGGAAAGAGAAGGTCCAGGAGAAATCTTAGGCTGGAGCCCTCTTATAATAAATGAAAAAAATGACCCGTGGTCTGGAGATATAAGAGATGTTTATGTTAGGGAAACGGCTGGAACCATAGAGTTCTGCATAATAACCCATGAAGTCTGGGAAAGTAAGGAAGATGTAGACTTTGGGATATTTTTGGATGTGGATAGAAATCCCAAAACAGGACTCAACTCTTCACAACCAAACTGGCGCTATACAGTAAACGATATCGGAGCGGATTATGTAATCTCTCTGGGATTTGAAAGTGCCTCAGACAGCCTTCTTAAATGGAAGAAAGACCACTGGGATGACTCTAAAAAACTCTCTATATTATTAATGGAGGATAACACAGATTCCCTTGTGTGCGGTATCCTGTTAGAAGAAATAGGCTCTCCTTCTGCAATAGACATCCTGATTATAGAAGCTTCAAAGGATGGAAATTTTGACTATGTGCCTGATAAAGGACACATGACTTTTGAAATAAAATAAATAGGGAAGAAAAACTTGAGTTTTAAAAATAAAGAGCATAATTTAAAAAGGAGGAACCGATGAAAAGGATAATTTTATTAAATGTGATAGGGGTTTTGCTTCTTAAGGCATCCACAATAGAATACACTATAAGCTTCAGTATGAAGGATTTTAACTTCACCAAACAAAACGGATATGATTTTATTGAAGTAAAAGACCAGGGATACATATTGACCCCAGGAGAACCTATGCTTCCTGTAAAATATCTACACTTCTCTTTACCCTATGGTGCAAAGGTTGAAAAGGTGTATGTAACTTATGAAGAGAAAGAAAGAATTGAAGGAGAATATTTTATATACCCTGCCCAACCTCCGATTCCTATCTCTTTTAAGGTTAAAAAGGAGTTTATAGAGCCCTCCCCTGAAATTTATAACTCCGCCTTTCCTTTTCCTTCCAACTCCCTTGAATATGTCCATACCGGAAACATGAGAACCTATACCATAGCCTCGGTGAAGGTCTACCCCTTTGAATATATCCCAAAAGAAAGAAAACTTTTTTTAAGAAAGAAGATCTCTTTTGTAATAGAGTATACAGTAAGACCAGAAACCAAAACAAGAAGAGGGTTTTACACTACAGATACTCTTTTTAAAGATATGGTTAAAATGATGGTGGTAAACTCCTATGATGTTGATAAAAACACCCCTAACCTTAATCTACAGGAACCAGAGTATGACCATGTGATAATAACCACCCCTTCCTTTTCTTCTGGATTTGAAAAACTCAGAGACTGGAATACAAAGAAGGGCATAAAGGATACCATTGTGTATGTGAATGATATATACTCAGAATACTCCGGGGATGACAATCAGGAAAAGATAAGAAACTTCATCAAGGATGCGGTGGATAACTGGGGAGTTGCATGGGTATTACTTGGTGGAGACCCCACTTTTGTACCCACAAGAACTGCCTTTGCGATGGAATCAGGAGCAGGTTATTACCCTGATGAGGATAGTCTCAAATGTGACCTTTACTACTCAGACCTTGATGGAACCTGGGATGCCAACGATAATGGAATATATGGAGAGGTAGCAGATAATGTGGATATGTATCCAGATGTGTTTGTGGGAAGGTCTCCTGCCAGAAGTGCCTCTGAAGCCCAAAAATTTTCAGAAAAAGTAATTGCCTATGAAACCCAAGCTCCTCTGGAAGATTTTGAACTTACCATGCTTTTTATGGCGTACCACTTGGATGAGATAACCCATGCAGAATACCTTAAGGATGAGATAGACAATTACTATGTACCCTCTTCCTTTGACCCGATTACAAAGTTATACGAGGACAATGGAAACTGGGGGAGGAGTAAAGCACTCGCTGAATTAAATAAAGGCTACAATATCATAAATCATGCGGACCATGCCAACCAGTATGAATTGGGAGTGGGAGCTTATAACTATAATGAATCATTATCCAGAAACGACCTGAGCGGCTTAACGAATTCTCCAAGATACTCTATCTTCTACTCCATAGGGTGCTGGGCCGCTGCGATAGATTATGACTGTGTGGGGGAGCATTTTGTAAATGCAAGTAATGGAGGAGGTATTGCATTTATAGGAAATTCAAGATATGGACTCTATGCAAAAGGACATCCAGAATTATACTCCGGACAGTTTGATAAAGAGTTTTTCAAAAAACTGTTTACCGATGAGATAACAACCCTTGGGAAGACCCATGCTCAGGCAAAGGCTACCTATGTTTCTTATGCAGGAGGTGAAAATGCCTATAGATGGATAGAGTACTCTCTGAACCTACTTGGAGAGCCATATGTGGAGATATGGACGGAAGAGGCATCCCAGTTTGAACTCTCCTTCTCATCCCCAATTTCCACCGGCTCTCAAAGTTTTGAAGTCACTGTAAAGGATGCAGAGTCTCAAAACCCAGTACAAGGAGCCTTAGTATGTGTATGGAAAAAAGACGAGGTTTATGAGAAAAAAACCACCGGAACCGATGGTAAGGTTAATTTTACCATAAATCCTCAGACTGCAGGAGATATGTTTGTTACCGCAGTAAAAAAAGGCTATATTCCCAAAGAGGATACTTGTAAAGTAGAAGAACAAGGGTTAAATGCAGAGTTCGTGGCCTCCCCTACCGAGGGATGTGCTCCTCTTACAGTAAGCTTTACTGACAATTCAACCGGAGGACCCACATCATGGCTATGGGATTTTGGAGATGGCTCAACTTCAACCGACCAAAACCCTACCCATACCTATGAAACCCCTGGAAATTATACAGTTTCTCTCACCATATCAAATGGAGTAGATTCTGATACCGAGACAAAGGAGAATTATATCTCTGTGGGAGCAGTCCCTGAGGCATCCTTTTCTGCATCTCCCAGGTCAGGACCTCCTCCTCTTCAGGTTCAGTTTACAGATAATTCAACAGGAAATCCCACCTCATGGTTATGGGATTTTGGAGATGGCTCAACTTCAACCGACCAAAACCCTACCCATACCTACAATGAAGAAGGGAGTTATACAGTTAGTTTAACCGTTTCCAATGCCTGTGGTGAAGATACAAAAGTGGTTGAGAATTACATTGTTGTTGGAGGTTCTCTTGTTGCAGATTTTACCGCTACCCCTGTGGAAGGATGCTCTCCTCTTGAGGTAAGTTTTACAGATAACTCCACCGGAGGACCCACCTCATGGTTATGGGATTTTGGAGATGGCTCAACTTCAACCGAGCAGAATCCCACCCATATATATGAAAATGGAGGGACATACACTGTTACCCTCACAGTCCAGAGAGATGGTCTTGAAAGTACGGTAAAAAAAGATAACTATATCAATGTTTACCAGTCTCCTCAGGCAGACTTCACAGCAGACAAAACCAAGAGTTATGAACCTCTGTTTGGACACTTAACAGTCCAGTTTACAGATAATTCAACAGGAAATCCCACCTCATGGTTATGGGATTTTGGAGATGGCTCAACTTCAACCGAGCAGAATCCAGTACATACATATGAGAAAAAGGGATCCTATACCGTAAGTTTAAGAGTAGAAGAAGAGCACGGATGTTTTGATGAAGAGACAAAGGAAGACTTTATTGTTATTTCCGATACTCCCATTGCCTTTGCCCTGTTCTCCTTTATGAAGGAAAAACCTTTGGTAGTGTATGATATTCCAAAAATCTCTCAGGTAAGAATAGAACTTTACTCTGTTTCTGGAAGGCATATAAGAACTATAGAAAAAGGAATTAAAAATCCGGGAAGATACTATATAGACCTTTGCTCTCTTGGATTGTCAAAGGGAGTATATTTTGTAAGACTTTCAAGTCCTGCATTTACGGATGTTAAAAAAGTGGTCGTTTATTAAGGAGGAAGAGATGAAAAAAATAATACTCATTCTTTTTACATTAATGATGTTATCAGGATGTAGAGAAAGAACTGTGGGCATTGGATGGGTACCCCTTGTTTTAAACGATGAAAATGACCGGTGGGAATCGGATATAAAGGATGTTTATGCCAGGTTTGGGGATGGAGTACTTGAATTTCTCATAATAACCCATGAAGAATGGCAGACAGCGGATGATGTGGAATTTGGAGTATTTTTGGATACTGACCGGGACAGCACCACAGGGCTCAACTCCTCCCAGCCGAACTGGAGCTATACGGTAAATGATATTGGGGCAGATTACGCAATATCCGTGGGATTTGAGAGTGCATCAGACAGTCTTTTAACATGGCTGGATGATAGATGGGGAAATTCTCAGGGGCTTGAAAGCCTGGTAATGGAAGATGCCTCTGATTCTTTGATATGCGGAGTCTTAATAGAGGATATAGGTTCACCCTCTGCAATAGACCTCATAATTATAGAAGCCTCAAAGGATGGAGAGTTTGACTATGCCCCTGATAATGGACATGTAACATTTGAAATAGAGTAAAGTTGCCATAAATCCTTTAGTTTTACGCTATTAATACTTAAAACAGCTTCCTCCTATAAACTCTCTTATTATTGAGTTTTTAGGGACAAGTTCAGGGGGTATCTCTTTAAAAAGAGAAAGAAACTCAAGCAGTTCGGATGCCTTTGCATAGGAGGGATGTTTTCTGGGAATACTTTTTAAAAGAGGAACTGCAAATTTTTTAAGTACAGCCTGCTCATATGTTAAGGCTGAGTTAAACATCACATCTGCCTCTTCTTGAAAAGGAAATATATTTTTTTCCTCTCCTCTCCTCACATTATCCCACATCCTTATGGTATCCTCGGGAAGATTTCCCCTATAAAGATTATCCCTTATTATTCTCCTTATCAACCTGGTATCACTTGTGGAAATCCTATAATGGTCATGTATATTCAACTGAGTAAGGGCACTCACATATATCTTAAATTTCAAATGTTTTGGAACCCTGGGGGTAAGTTGTTCATTCAATCCATGAATTCCCTCTATTAACAGTATCCCCCTCTCTCCCAGCCTTATCTTTCTTCCGGACCGCATTCTTCTTCCTTCTTTGAAGTTAAACTTTGGGACCTCTATTTCCTTACCATCCAAAAGGGCAAGAAGATGATTATTAAAGAATTCAATATCCACTGCATGGATAGACTCAAAATCGTAGTTACCATGCTCATCCCTTGGTGTTTTTTCTCTTTCTAAAAAGTAGTCATCTATGGAAATAGTATAAGGTTTGAAGCCATTAACCCTTAAATGTATTGAAAGTCTTTTTGAAAATGTGGTCTTCCCTGAGGCAGAGGGACCTGCAATCAAAACTATTTTAGGAGGAAGAATCCTGTGAGTGATCTCATCTGCTATCATTGCTATCTTCTTCTCATGCAAAGCCTCAGAGACATTAACTATATCCTCTGGCTCCTTTTTCTCTATCATCTCATTAAGTCTTCCAAGTGTGTGAAATCCCAGGATTTCCCCCCATCTGTCATGCTCGTGAAATATAAGGAAGAGTTTTGGAAGCTCCACCAAACGGGGATAGGAAGGATAAGACCTTGCCACCGGATATCTCATTATGAATCCAGGAGGGTAATGTTTTAAGGAAAACTGCTCAAGGTAAGAAGTAAAAGGCACAAGAGGACCAGGAAACCAGTCTTCAAAATCTCCTGCAGAATAGAAGGTATATTTATCCTTTTCAAGGGTCTCAATAAGTTTTAACTTTGAAATATTTCCGTTCTTTCTCAATCTCTTGATTGCTTCACTTTTAGAAAGTTCCTTCTTTTTTATGAAAAGATTTTTCTTTACAAGCTCCTTCATCCTTTTCTCAATTCTCTTAACATCTCTCTTGTCCAGTGGTCTATCAAGTCTTAGGGTTACAAACAGAACTTCACTTATGGAATGTTCTACAACTACCCTTGCTTCGGGAAAGACATCTCGGGTAGCCATGGCAAGAAGAAAGACAAGGCTCTTTTCATATATCCTCTCCCCTTCTTTACTTTTTAAGTTTATAAACTTTATATCCTTACAAGGAGGAACCTCCTCCTGTAGGCCATAAATCCTGTTTCCAATTACTGCTCCCACAATATCCTTTCTTTTACCCAAGGTTTCAAACAACTTCATATATCTCCTTTTCTATGGATGAGATAAGGTTTTTGTACCCTCTCACCCGTAAAATCACTGCACCATTTTCCTCCCTTTTTGATAAAACACAGCCTGAATTATAAATCATATGAATAAGATGGTATTTATCTTCTGGAACCACCAGTTCCTTTTCTGTTATAAACTTTAAAAGATACTCTTTTATTTTTTCTTTAAGTTCTTTTATACCGGTACGATAAAGGGCTGAAACGAGGATAGCATCTGGATATCTTCTTTTGAGTCTATCTCTAACTCTCTGTTCAATTATTAAATCCTCCTTATTTAAAACCAGAATCTTTGGAGTATCTCCTGCTCCCAGTTCCTCAAGTTGCTTATTCACCACCTCTATTCTCTCATCCCTTCTTGGATGGGAGGCATCTGCTACATGAATTATCAAATCAGAATCTGTTATTTCAGAGAGAGTGGCTCTAAAAGAGGCAACAAGCTGCAATGGAAGATTTTTTATAAATCCAACGGTATCTGTAATGCATACTGGGATGTTCTTCTCTATTTCAAACACTCTTGTGGTGGGATCCAGGGTGGAGAAAAGATAGGAGGAAACGGTTATATGGGAATCTGTAAGAACATTAAAAAGGCTTGACTTTCCAGCATTTGTATATCCTGCAAGACTTGTTCTCATTATCTTTCTTCTTTTCTCTCTTCTCAAACTTCTCTCTCCCTCTATCTCCTTCAGTCTTTTTTTAAGTGTTCTTATACTGTGAAGAATTCTTCTTCTATCTACTTCTAATTTTTTTTCTCCAGGACCCCTTGTCCCTATACCTCCACCAAGTCTTGAGAGGTCTTCACCTCGTCCCACAAGATGGGTAAGCCGATATGAGAGTTGAGCAAGCTCAACCTGTGCTTTTGCCTCCGCTGTTCGTGCATGAAGAGCAAATATATCCAGAATTAATGCAGTTCTATCTATTACCCTTACCCCAAGAGCCTTCCATAAATTTCTTGCCTGTGCAGGAGTAAGGGGATTATCAAATATCACTAAATCTATCTCCAGCTCTGAAACGAGAGATTTCAAAAAGGATAACTTTCCTTTTCCTATGAAATATTTGGGGTCCGGCTTTTCTCTTATCTGTAAAAATCTTTCCACTACCTCTCCACCTGCCGTTTTTGTAAGGCTTGCAAGTTCCTCAAGAGAGTCTATACCTTCCCACCGAGCCTTGGAACTTCTCACAAGCCCTACAAGAAGAACTCTTTCTTTTTTATCCGGGGCGAAATACCACATAGAAAAACCTCTCAAAAACAGTCACCAAGGTTCCGAAAAGCATTACAATTAAAATGATTTTTAAATGCCCGGGGAAGAGTATTACTCCTATACCCAGAAAAAGTACCCTGATCACTCTGTCAAATGTTCCTATACTGCACTCCTTACCGATCCCCTCTGCTCTTGCTCGCAGATAACTCACCATGAAGCTTGTGAAAAGAAGCATAAATAAAACTGTCCTTATACCAGGGTCTTTTAAGTGTATGTATATTCCGAGGTATACAAGAAACTCAAACAACCTGTCCATGGTGGAATCTATAAACCCTCCTTTCTTTGAAACCAGTCCTGCTGCTCTTGCCAGTTCTCCATCCACCATATCCCAAAAAGAACCCAAAAGAAAGATTATTCCTCCTTCCCTTAGCATCCCTTTTGAAAAGAAATAAAATGAAAGAACTGCAAATGGTAGGGAGAAAAGGGTTATAACGGTTGGATGAATACCTGCTCTCTTCAATAAAAAAATTAAGGGTCTGATTGCCTTCCTCGAAAACCCTCTAACTTTTCTCCGGAGTCCCTTCAAGTACAACAACTATCTCTCCTTTTTTCTTCATATTCTCTACCGCCTTATCCACATTCTCAAGGTCGGTTCTTATCACCTCTTCAAAATATTTGGTAAGTTCTCTGGCTATTATGATTTTTCTTTCGGGTTCAAAAATTTCCTTTAAATCCTTCAATGTCTTTTCAATCCTGTGGATGGATTCATAAAATACAATTGTATGGTTCCATGAGTTTTTTATCTCTTTAAGCTCCTTTTTTCTTCTTCCGCTTCTTCTGGAAAGAAAACCAATGAATGCAAATCTATCATTAGGAATTCCAGAAAGTACCAGAGCCATTACGAATGCCACCGGACCTGGGATTACTGTAACATAAAGTCCTTCTCTTATCGTCTCCCTTATAAGATAAAATCCTGGGTCACATATTCCAGGTGTTCCAGCATCTGAAACCAGTCCAATTCTTTTACCATTCTTTATCATCTTTATTATTTTGGGAGTCTTTTCCTTTTTATTTATATCATTATATGAAATCAATTTTTTCTTTATACCATAATGGTTAAGAAGTTTGATGGTTTCCCGGGTATCCTCACAGGCAATCATATCTACATTCCTTAAGGTGTCTATAGCGCGAAATGTTATATCCTTTAAATTCCCTATGGGAGTACTCACAATGTAGAGACCGGGTTTCACCAGTTTATCTTATACTTAAAGAAATCAAAGAACCCCAACCCAGATAGAGCAAACCTATAGTCTCTCAAAGTATTTTTTAAAATCTCCATATGCCTTCCTGCAGAGAGAGGAGCCAGGGAATCTACAAGCTGACCAAGGAAAGTTGCAAAGCCTTTAACTAAGATATCAAGTTCCACCCTGATATCCCCCTCTATCTTAAAATCCTCTCTAAATCGTACCTTCTCAAAGAAGGGGAACTCTTTGGATATATTTCTTTTGGCAATCTCGGTAAGTTTTGAGACGATGTTGGGACCCAAGATACCGGCAAATTGGGTAAGCAGTTTTTCAATGGAATGGAAAACAAGTTCCATCTGTGCAGATGTGGCATACTGAGTCTCTGAAGGAACTTCTTTAAAAATCCAGAGTTTTGTATCGGTTTTCTTATCCAGAAGATATATCCAGAGTGAATCACTGTCTGTCTTATTATTCGCCAGGAATATATGTAAAAACCTTCCTTCCACCATAACCAGATAAGAATATTCATCTTTTGCCTCTATTACAATGAATCCTGAAAACTTCTCCTTCTGTATATTTTTAAGATACTCTTCCACATCGGTGACACTTCCATCTATAATTTCTGCTTTTTCCTTCTTAAACCCGGTAACTATTAGATCCAGGAGTGCCTCTTCGGTAAAGAACATATTTACAATGGATGAGTCCGTTTTCTCTATCTTATCCTTGACTGCTTCAAGGGTTATCTCTTTAAATCCTTCGGTACTTTTTCTCATTATTCTGTAAACCTCTCCTTTCTTGAAAAAAATAACATCTGAAGCATCGGGGTAATCTATTGTCATCATCATAGCTCGTTGATATGCTCTCATTCTTTTGGGAACCGTAAGGATACCATCAAAGTTCACAAAATCACCTTTAAGAGCAAAAAGTATCGGCTTACCTCTTGGAAACTTCACTTATCCATTTTAAACTTAATTTTGGATTTGTCAATATAAATTTTAAGGTGCTTTACTCCTTCATTTTCAATGAGCATTTTCGCGAGAGGATTTTCAATTTCTCTTTGTAGTGTTCTTCTTAATGGTCTCGCTCCGAATTTCTCATCAAAACCGTGAGTCACAAGATACTCCTTCACTTCTTCATCTATCTCCATCTCTATTCCCTTCTCGTGTAGACGTTCCATTACTCTTTTTAGCTGAAGTTCAACGATTTTCTTCATATCCTCTTTTTTGAGTTTTTTAAAAACCACTATCTCATCTATCCTGTTTATGAGTTCGGGTCTCATGTATTTTGAGAGGAGAGAAATAAGTTCGTCTGGTTGTATTTTTTCTCTTTCCATTATAACCTCTGTTCCTATGTTTGAAGTCATTATCACAACTGTATTTTTAAAATCCACCGTTCTCCCTTGCCCGTCTGTTAATCTTCCATCATCCAGTACCTGTAAAAGTAGATTGAAAACCTCCGGGTGTGCCTTTTCTATTTCATCCAAGAGAATTACCTGATATGGTCTTCTTCTCACTGCCTCGGTTAGCTGTCCTCCCTCCTCATATCCCACATATCCTGGAGGGGCTCCTATAAGTCTTGCCACCGAATGCCTTTCCATATATTCACTCATATCTATTCTTAAAAGGGCATCCTCTGAGTCAAAGAGGAACCATGCCAAGGTCTTTGCAAGTTCGGTTTTCCCCACTCCAGTAGGTCCAAGAAAAAGGAAGGAACCTATAGGTCTTTTTGGGTCCTTTAATCCCGCCCTACTCCTTCTTATCGCATCGCATATTGCTCTTACCGCTTCCTCCTGATTGACATACCTTGTATGAATTCTCTCCTCCATTCTTGCAAACTTATTTCTTTCGTCCTCGAGCATTCGACTTAATGGAATTCCTGTCCATCGTGAGATGACTTCTGCGATATCATTCTTATCCACCACATCATCAATCCCTCTTTCTTTAAACCATTTAGCCTTTTCCTCTTCTATCTCTTTTTTGATTTTTTCTGTTTCCTGTTTAAACTTTGCTGCTCTTTCGTACTGTTGAAGCCTTACAGCCTCCATACCCTCCCTTACAAGCTCCTCCAGTTTTTTCTCCTTATTCTTTATGTATTCTGGAAGGCGATATATTTTCAATTTGAGTCTTGCACATGCCTCATCAAGTACATCTATTGCCTTGTCGGGAAGGTTTCGGTCCTGAATGTATCTATGAGAAAGTCTTACTGCCTCTTCTATTGCCTTGGTAGAAATTTTTATTCCATGGTGAGCTTCAAACTTATCCCTTAGGTTTTTGAGTATCTCTATAGCCTCCTCCACCGATGGCTCTCTTACATACACGGGTTGGAATCTTCTTTCAAGAGCCCCATCCTTCTCTATATACTCTCTATAATCTTTAAGTGTGGTGGCTCCTATGCATTGTATCTCTCCTCTGGCAAGGGAGGGTTTTAAGATATTTGATGCATCCATTGCTCCCCCTTCTGCTCTTCCTGCTCCCACTATGAGGTGCAGTTCATCTATAAAAAGAACCACATTCTTTGACCTTTTAAGTTCATCAATAACTGCTTTGAGTCTTTCCTCAAACTCTCCTCTAAATTTTGTTCCTGCCACAAGGCTTCCCATATCAAGGGAGAGAATTTTTTTATTCCTTATTGTCTCGGGAACATCCCCTTTCACTATTTTTTGAGCCAAGCCTTCCACAATTGCGGTTTTCCCAACCCCTGCCTCACCTATTAGCACCGGGTTATTTTTGGTTCTTCTTGAAAGAATCTCAATTATCCTTTCTATCTCTTCCTCTCTTCCCACAATGGGGTCAAGTTTTCCCTCCTTTGCAAGTTGGGTTAAATCAACGGTATACTTATCAAGAACTCTGTATTTTTCCTCTGCATTGGGTTCGGTTATTCTCTGAGTTCCTCTTATTCTTGCAAGCGCCCGGTATACTCCGTCCTTAGTAATGTTAAACTGAGAAAAGATTTTATATACGGGACCAGAGTACTCCTCGGTTAATGCAAGGAATATATGTTCTGTCCCGATGTATTCATCCTTCAGCCTTCTCCTTTCTTCATCAGCATTCTCAAGCACCCTCTTTGCTCTTGGTGTAATAAAAAGTTGAAGGGTTGTCCCCGGCGAGGCAAAAATCTTTGGCTGTCTTTTCAGTTCTTCTTCAACCCTTTTTCTTACTGCATTTGGAGTAACATCCATCTCTTTAAGAATCATCGGGACCACTCCGTTCTCCTGCTTTAATACTCCAAGAAGAATATGTTCCACATCCAGTTGGGAATGGTTAAACTCCAATGCTTCCTTTTCTGCAAGTTGCAGAGCTTCTTTTGCCCTCTCTGTGAATTTTTCCATCCTCATATTTTAATTATAAATTTTTTTCCAAAATGTCAATATGGAGCAAAATTATTTCTTTTACTTCATATAAATCACCTTCTTATTATTTACAAAATAAATCCCTGGAGGTAGTTTATTACCGTCCCCATCCCTTCCGTCCCATACATATACTTTCTTTCCCTTAAACTCCTTTATCAGCCTCCCTTCTATATCATATATCCTCACATCCTTATCTGCCCTGATGTAAAGAAAATCCTTGAAAATGGATGGATAAACCAAAAAATCACCAGAAACCTTCTCCTCCTCAACCCCGGTAAAAAGAACCCTTGTCCTTATATCATCCTCATCACACTCATCCAAAATAGCCTGAGTATAAACCCTTAACATATCCACACCTCTCTTTACCTCATAACCCTTAAACTCCACTACCATAGATGAATCAGAAGGAAGATAAGAAACAAAATAAGAATCCTCATACAAAACATCCTCACCGCTCAATATCTCTGCATAAACATAGAAATTCTCCATATCCTCTCTACCATAATTCCTTATCCTTGCCTTAGGATAATAAACACCACCCAAATAACAGGTATCAGAAGATAAAATCTCCTCAACCCCGATATCATAATCTGCATAACCCGTAATCCTTATATCATCCCAGTATACCTTCTGACCTTCCCATCTCGTGCCTCCTGTGCCACCGGTTAAAAAACTGTATGAAACTAATCTTACACTATCTAATGTGGTCTCTTCCTCTATCCCCTTAACCCTTACAATATCTTCGTAAAGGTCTCTTTTTGTTTCACTCCATGTGGATTCAGGGGGTGCATCAAGGAAAAAATATTTCCGCCATTGGGTCTCCCGCCAGGAATATCCAGGATATGCAACCGCATACTTAATCCAAAGGGTATCTCCATTGGGTCGGGTGCAAAGCAGTTCTATTGCAAAGTAATGATAATAAAAGGTCTCTCTATCCTGATAAACCGGATACATCCAGAAAAATAACGAATCAAGGTCCTTTATCTTCTTCCTTATAGTTAACCTCTGTATTATAAAGGCTAATTCATAATCTCCTGCGGCAAACCCTTCTGGTTTCTCCCATGTATCTGTCAACCCAGAGTAAAAACCTGTATGAGCCTCCTCATCATTATGGGGGTCAGCAACTGCAATACAATACTCAGGAACTGAATGTTAAAATAAACATAAAATACCTCATCTTACCTCCTTTGTTGATATCCTCACTATCTTTTTACTCAACACCTTTC
>CAZUTC010000029.1:0-15755 GCA_964623485.1 uncultured bacterium
TGTCAATTTAACCGCGAAGTTTATTCTTTACTCACCCGTTCAAAAAGTATTGTAAATGCTAAAAGCCCTTGCCTTTTTCAAGTTACAATCCAATATGTTTTTAAATTTTAAAAAATTACTTTCTAACAGTTAGTTCTCCTCCGGTTTGTAGCCTATTCTATGAAATGGATTTACAACACTTGAGGCTACATTTTTGAGATGGGCGCTTACCCTTTTTAAATATCTTGAAAGTAGTGCCGCAATTATCCCATCCTTTGCCGTTATCTTTACATCCTCTATCAGATGGTCTATGATAAAATCAGACTCTTTAGCTATTTTTGCATGTTTTTCCATTATATCTTTCGCCTTCTCTTTATCGCCCTTCTTGAAGCTTTCTATAACTTCCGGAAACATATCGCTCACCTTGTTTTCCATCTCTCTTATTCTATCAAAGTATTTACCCTGAAGAGGTTCAGGGTAATGCCTTGCAAGTTCCACAAGGTTTTTTGAGTAATCTCCTATTCTTTCTATATCCACAACAATGGTGACTAAAACAAGAGAGGCAGGTACATCCACTGCAGGGTTTATCGCCAGATGTTCTAATATTTTTTTTCTTATATCCATCTGGTACTCATTCAATTTTCTATCTATTGCATAAAGATCCTCTATTGCCCCTACATCTATCATCATTCTAAGGGCACTGTTAAACATCTCCTTTGAAATTTCAAGCATCTCTATAGTTTTGTTGAGGGCTATTTTTAATAGCCCTGACCTTTTCCATGCGCGCAAAACTTCATCAAACATTTCTATCACCTCCTCACAAATATTATAAATAATAAGGGTAAAACCACAAAAATCAATAAAGGATAAATTATTGCAATGTATCTTTTTTTAGCAATTACATTCCCAAAAACCTTAGCGAAATAAATTGGAAGTCTCCTCCCAGGATACCAGACTACTGTTCCAAATATATTAAATACTAAGTGGGAAAATGCTGCCTGTAGAGCATAAGGATTCTGGGTGATAAGGGAAGCAAGTATTGCAGTTATTGTTGTCCCTATATTTGCTCCCAAGGTATAAGGGTATATCTTCTCTACTGTTAAAAGACCCGCAGCAGCGAGAGGAACCACAAGAGATGTTGTGACCGAGCTTGATTGGATCGTGGCGGTAAAAAGAATGCCGATAAGGAAAGCCTTTGCTGGATTGCCAAAAAGATATTTATCCAGAAGAATCTCAAATCTGGCACTGACAAGTTTTCTTGTGCTATCCACAATTACTTTAAGGCTTCCATATAATAGAACAACTGCAATGGGGATCATTATCCATGCCTTTTCTGCACATATAATCCCTATTGCCTTTACCAAAGGTTTAAAAATAATTTTTAAAGGGCTTACTATATGAAGTCCTCCTACCGTCGAGAAGAGGTGGGTAAGGAAATTTGAAAAAATCTCTATAGGATGAAAAATTACCTCAAGGGGGAAAAAAATGAGAACCGAAAGTACATTGAAAAAATCATGGACAATTGCAGCAGGCATTGCCTTTTCAAACTCCCTTTTTCTTGTAATATGAAAAAGGGCCACCAAAAGATTTGTAACTGTGGTTCCTATGTTTGCTCCCATTATTATAGGAATTGCATGCTTTATAGGTATTGCCCCTCCTGCAACCAGCCCCACTGTGAGAGATGTGGTGACTGAGGAACTCTGAACCAAGGTGGTTACAAGTATTCCTATAAAAAGTCCTACAACCGGATTAAAAGTAATGGTAAGAAGCTTCTCTGCAAATGGTTTCCCAAGGATCTTCATTGAATGACTGAGTAACTCTATGCTTAAAAGAAATACAAAGATACCTGCAAAGGGCACAGCAGCTTTTAAAAACCTTCTCACTTAATATAAAAGGTTAAAAGAGGAAAATATTTTGGTCCTTTCTCACTAAGTTCACTTTTATAAAGAATAAACTTATTGACTTTAAAGCCTCTACTTTGGTAAGAAATATTCAAGGATAAGGGTCTTGGATTCCTTATCCTTCCTATGGTGAGATGGGGAGAGAACTCTCTTTTCTCTCTCTTAAATCCGATTCTCTCCATAGACTCCTCGATCCTTTGGTTAAGCTGTGCGACATTTTCTTTCCCGGATCCCATGCCTATCCATAAAACCCTTGCCCTGGTTTTAGAAGGAAAAACACCAAAATCTTGGAGTTGTACCTCAAATGGTTTTATATCTTTTAAAAATTTTTTAACCTCTTCTCTTATCTCTTCAATTTTTTTCTCTTCTATATTACCGAGAAATTTAAGGGTAATATGGAGATTTTCTTCCTCTACCCATTTTACATTTTTCAAATCTCTTTTCAGCTCTGTAATTATTTTATAAATTTCTTTTCTTACATCCTCAGGTATTGGAATACCAAAAAAACTTCTTATCATTCTATTATTTCTAAGAGAAATCTTCTTAGAAGGTCAAGGACTGCCACTGCTGCCTGCATCTTTATCATTTTTCTTGTGCCCTTAAAAACTCTTTTTTCCACCACAGTCTCCTCTTTATCCGATACAGCCATATAAACAAGCCCTACAGGTTTCTCCTTTGTACCTCCTGAGGGTCCTGCGATTCCGGTAACAGAGATACCCACATCTGCCTTATATCTTTCTCTTATCCCTTCTGCCAGTTCTCTTGCCACTTCTTCACTAACAGCTCCGTGTTCCTTCAGAGTAGCCTCCTTAACACCACATTCTGAAATCTTTATTTCATTACTATAGGCAACTATTCCACCTTTAAAGTATTCAGAGCTTCCTGGAACATTGGTGATGCGGTGCTGGACGAGTCCACCGGTACAGGATTCTGCTACAGAAAGTAGCATATTTTTTCTTCTTAAGATTTCTCCTACCACCTCTTCTATTTCTTTTTCCTCTATAGCATAGACGTTGGGCACGAGATACGACTCCACCTCCTTTATCACCTTTTTCAATCCTCTTTTGCCTTCCAGATACATCTTTATATCTACTCCGGTAGTGGTGGGGTGAAAGGAAAACCTTACATTGTTTGCTTTTTTCATTATTTTAGCAAGTCTATCTTGAATTTCGGTTTCAAGAAGGTTTGTGGTTCTTATTACTGCAATCTGTATGGGGGGGAGGGAGTATTTACCCTCTATATAAGGAATCACGCTGTCTTCAAACATTCTTTTTAACTCCTCTGGAGTCCCTGGCAAAAGAATCAAGGACTTTTTGTTTATAGAGATAATTATGCCTGGAGCCATTCCCACTGGATTTTCTATTATTGTGGCTCCTTTTGGGACAAGAGCCTGTTTTGTGGCAAGCCCTGGCATCGCCACTCCCTGCTCCTTGAATCTTTTTTTGAGTTTTAAAAGTATAGAATCGTCTATGACAAGCCTTTTTTTAAGAATATCTGCCACAGCCTCCTTTGTATGGTCATCCAAGGTGGGTCCAAGTCCTCCACTTGATAAAATTATTTCGTTCTTTTCCATTGCCCTTAGAAATGCTTCTTTGATCTCTTCCCTAACATCTCCAACGGTGGTGATTTTTGTAACCTCTACACCCATATCCCGAAATCTTTTTGCAATGAAGTAAGAGTTTATATCCATAACTTCACCGGTTATCAACTCATCTCCTACAATGATTATTTCTGCTCTCACCCGGGCCATTCTGTCACTCCCAGAAAAATCCTGGTCGCTATATTCGCCATTCCTCCTGCAATTAAGTCATCCAGTAGGACACCTCCATTCTTTATCCTTTCGAAGATATTAATAGGCGGGAACTTATGGATATCAAATATTCTAAAAAATAAAAAGCCTGTAATTACTGCTAAAAAAGAGGGTTTTAAAAAAAGATATGTTACCAGCATACCTGAAAACTCATCAAGATTTATCCTCTGACTGTCCTCTCCAAGGGTTTTTTCTGCTGCTTTTATAATAAAAAAGGATAAAAAAATTACAAGAAGAGTAAAGCTTAAAAAAAATCTTGGGTTTCTGCCAAGCAGTATAAAGAATGGGATAGCAAGCAGGGCTCCTATGGTCCCCGGGAAACTTGGGGCATATCCGGTTAAAAAGGATGTGGAGAGAAAAATTACAAGAGAATCTTTTATCTTCTTTTTTTCTTTTTTGGAAAAAGTTTTTCCCATTCCACCACAAGATTGGAGACAATAAATATTGAAGAATAGGTACCTATAACTATACCTATTACAAATGTCAAACCAAAATCTTTAATTGTGGGTGCTCCAAATATCCATATTGCCAAAGCTACAAAAAGGGTGGTTAAACTGGTTATTACTGTTCTTCCCAAGGTGGCATTTACACCTGCATTCACAACATCTTCAATGGGTCTTCCCCTTAAAAGCTTCATATGTTCCTGGACCCTCACTGAAACAACTATAGAGTCATTAACTGAATATCCTATAATTGTCAGTAATGCTGCTACTATTGCTATGGTTATCTCCTTGCCCAGGAGGGTAAGAATTCCAAGGGTTATAAATGCATCATGAAGAAGTGCGGCCACTGCTCCCACACCAAATCTGAAGTCCAGTCTTAACCCCACATATATAAGGATGCCTATCATACCTATTAAAAGTGCATAAATTGCTTTTCTCTGAAGTTCGGTTCCTATCCGGGGCCCCACTGTTTCCTCTCTTCTTAAATCAACTTCAAGCCCTTTTATTCTTTTTTTCAATCTGGAGATAAATATCTCTGAAAACCCCTTTCCCCTTTCCAGTTTCTCCTTTGGAGGAACCTTTATTATATATTCGTATCCCTTACCCATTTTTTGGATTTCTGCCTTTGCCTCTCCAAGCTCGGAAAGCACTTTTCTTATATCTTCTGTTCTTACTTTTTTTGAAAAACGGAGTTCTATGAGAGTTCCCCCGGTAAAATCTATTCCATAGTTTGGACCTCTATTTATTATAAGATAAACGAGAGAAATTAAAAAAAGTGAAAGAGAAATAACATAGCCTATTCTTCTTTTGCTAACAAAATCTACCTTAGTTTCTTTAAAAAAAGATATCATCAATCCTCCTTATATCCAGAGTTTTGCCAGGGGTCTTCTAAGCCACCACTCAAAAACTCCTCTGGTGAAGTATACTGCTGTGAGAAGGTTAATAACAAGTCCAATCATTAATGTAAGAGCAAATCCTCTAATAGGTCCGGTCCCAAGCCAGTAGAGAATTGCTGCTGTTATTATCGTGGTCATGTTTGCATCAATAATCGTTCTTATAACCTTTGCATACCCTGCATCCACAGCAGACCTGGGTGTCTTGCCAGTTCGGAGTTCCTCTCTTATCCTTTCAAAAATCAAAACATTGGCATCCACTGCCATTCCCACGGTAAGTGCAATTCCTGCTATACCTGGAAGAGTAAGGGTAGCCCTGAATCCGGAGAGTACTGCAAGAAGTAAGAATATATTTAAAACCAGTGCAAAAACTGCAATGCCTCCAGAAACACTATAATAAATTAGCATAAATATAATAACTGCTGCAGCCCCTATGAGGGCAGCAAGTATTCCAAGCCTTATTGAGTCCAGTCCAAGGGTTGGCCCCACACTTCTTTCTTCGGCTATCTTAACTGGAGCAGGTAATGCTCCTGACCGAAGAACAATGGCAATCTCCTTTGCTTTATCTGCATTCATTCCACCACCTGAAATTCTTGCTCTTCCGTAGGGAATTCTCTCCTCTATAACTGGAGCACTTCTTACTACCCCATCAAGAATTATTGCAAGCCTTCTATTTATATTTTCTCCGGTGATTCTATCAAAGATTCGGGCTCCCTTACTGTTCAACCTTAACTGTATTTCCCAGGAGCCTTGCAAATTGGGATCCGTCCCCTGATAAGGAGAATGTCTTGCATCGGCAATATATGCGCCGGTAAGTTGGACCTTTTTCTCCACCAGATAAAGTCTCCTTACAGTTCTTCCTTGATACTCTTCCTCAGGACCAAAAAGAAATTCCACATCCTGGGGTATAAGATGGGCTGCCTCTTTAAGCATCTTTTTTACTACTGGAGCATCCTCTACATCTAAAGCCACATCATTCCCAATGGAAATAAGGTACTTAAAGAATGGATTCTCCTTAGAAAGTGTATCTTTTTTAAAGTAGTTATTTATATCTGTATATATTACTTGGGCCCTCTCTGGATTCACCAGGAATCTAAACTCCAGCTGTGCTGTTTGCCCTATAAGACTTTTTGCCCTTTCTCTTTGAACCCCGGGTAATTGCACCAGAATCCTATCTCTCCCTATCTTTTGAATAACCGGTTCATAAACCCCAAACTGATCCACTCTGTTTCTTATTATTTCCAAGGCTCTATCAGTAGCATCCTTTGCCTCCTCCTTTGAAAGTTTACTTTTGTCTATCTCAAGAATCAGATGCATTCCACCCACAAGGTCAAGCCCCAGATGGAGTGCCCTTTTTTGAAGTTTAATCTTTTCTGTTTCCGGAAGATTTTTGGATGTATATAAGACAATTGACGGATAAAGAAGATAAAGGGCAATGCCTATGGTTATAAGAAAAATTATTAATTTCCATTTTAAAGCCTTCACCTTCCCTCCTTTGAGTTAATTATTTCCACCATCTCTTTAACTGCCCTTTCGAATCCTACAAACAAAGCTCGGGAAACAATAGAGAAACCTATACTGAATCCTGAAATTTCTTTTATGGAAAGAAGAGGAATTATATTTTCATAGTCTATTCCATGACCTGCATGGACCGAAAGCCCCAACCTTTTTCCATATTTTGCAGCCTCTTTAAGAGTGTGAAGATGTTTATCTCTCTTTTCCTTCTCCTTTGAATAAAGATCGGTATTTAATTCTATTCTTTGAGCCCCAATTCTTTTAGCTATTTTTATAATATCCTTTCGGGGTTCTATGAATATAGAAACCCTTATGCCCGCTTCTTTCAAGTTCTTTATTATCGGGATGATATCCTTTTCCACTTTTTTTAAATTAAGCCCACCCTCGGTTGTAACCTCTTCAGGTCTTTCTGGGACCAGGGTCACCTGATGAGGCTTTATTTTTAATGCTGTCTTCACCATCTCTTGGGTGGCTGCCATTTCCAGATTTAATTCTCCTTTAACGATTCTTTTTAAATTTTCCACATCTTGTTCCTTAATGTGTCTCCTATCATGCCTTAGATGACATGTGATTCCAGAAGCTCCTGCCAACTCTGCAATTACTGCTGCGTGCACTGGGGAGGGAAACCTCTCTTTTCTTGCTTCTCTCAAGGTTGCCACATGATCCACATTAATAGAAAGTTCTCTCATTGACTATTTATTATACCTGAAAATCCTTATTAGTCAAATAGATATATTATTTGGGCTATAAAAGCGTTAAAGGGATTATTTAATTTATTAGAGTCATTAAATAAAATGGTCATCAAATTTGACATTTTTTCCCCAAAGAGTAGAATTTAAAAAAGAGAAGAATAAGGAGGTTGAGAAAATGGAAAGCTACAAGTATAAACCAATAAAAGCTCCGAGAGGGAGCGCAATTTCTTGTAAGGGATGGCATCAAGAGGCAGCATTAAGAATGCTTATGAACAATGTGGACGAGGAGGTGGGGGAAAATCCAAAGGAACTTATAGTTTATGGTGGAACCGGGAAAGCCGCAAGAAACTGGGAGGCATTCTGGGCAATCGTTGAATCCCTCAAGGAGCTCGAAAATGATGAAACCCTGCTGATTCAATCCGGGAAGCCTGTAGGGATATTTAAAACCCATCCCTGGGCTCCAAGGGTACTGATTGCCAATTCCTTACTTGTTCCTGCCTGGGCAAACTGGGACTATTTTAGAAAATTAGAAGAGTTGGGACTTATAATGTATGGACAGATGACCGCGGGTTCCTGGATATATATAGGGACTCAAGGAATAATTCAGGGAACTTACGAAACATTTGCAGCCTGTGCGAGAAAACATTTTAAAGGTAGTCTTAAAGGAAAATGGACCCTGACTGGAGGAATGGGGGGAATGTCAGGAGCTCAGCCTCTTGCAGTGACTATGAATGAAGGGGTCATTCTTGATGTTGAGGTGAACCCTGCAAGAATAAAGAGAAGAGTAGACCAAGGGTTCTGTGATACCATGGTGTACAATCTTGACGAAGCATTGAAACTTGTAGATGAAGCCTTAAAAAATAAAAAACCTCTATCCATTGGACTTGTGGGGAATACCTCGGATATTCACCCAGAACTTGTGAAGAGAGGGATAATCCCAGATGTGTTAACAGACCAGACCTCAGCCCATGATCCATTAAATGGATATGTACCTGGAGGAATGTCTCTTGAAGATGCATTGGAATTAAGAAGAAAAAATCCGGAGGAGTATTTAAAAAGGTCTTATGAATCTATTGCAAGACAGATGGAGGCAATGCTTACGATGCAACGCAAAGGCGCGGTTGCTTTTGACTATGGAAACAACATAAGAGGTCAGGCAGTTAAAGCGGGTGTTAAAGATGCTTTTAATATTCCTGGCTTTGTTCTTGAATACATAAGACCTCTATTCTGTGAAGGGAGAGGACCGTTCAGATGGGCTGCCCTTTCTGGAGATAAAGAAGATATATACCTAACGGATCAAAAAGTCCTTGAACTCTTTCCAGAGAATGAATCCTTAAAAAGGTGGATAAAGCTTGCTCAAGAGAAAATACCTTTCCAAGGGCTTCCAGCAAGAATATGCTGGCTTGGATATAAAGAAAGGGATAAATTTGGTCTTGAAATAAATGCACTTGTGAGAAATAAAAAGATAAAGGCCCCCATTGTTATAGGGAGAGACCATCTGGATACAGGCTCTGTTGCCTCTCCAAACAGAGAGACAGAGAAGATGCGCGATGGCTCAGATGCCATTGCGGACTGGCCTATCCTCAATGCATTACTTAATGCAGTTTCTGGAGCATCATGGGTTTCGGTGCATCATGGTGGAGGTGTTGGAATAGGGTACTCCATTCATGCAGGACAAGTAGTTGTGGCAGACGGAACAAAGGAGATGGATGTTAGACTGGAAAGGGTGCTCACCAACGACCCAGGAATTGGTATTGCAAGGCATGCAGATGCCGGATATGAAAAAGCAATGGAGATTGCAGAAAAATTTGGAATTAAAATACCAATGTTAAAAAAGGAAATAAAAAAGGAGGCAGCAAACTGATTAAAATTTAACAGAATTTTTCAGAACTCAGAAACCCTCTAATGAGAACACAAGAAAATTAACCCTCATGATTTTTTCTTTTTCTATAATCATTATTTAAATTTCTAACATACCTTTTGAAATTATAAAGGGTTATAAAATTATGCCAAGAATTCTCCCCGATTCTTGACAAAAGGCTTTATGGAATTATAATTATTAATGTGATGTGGGCGGATAGCTCAGTGGCGAGAGCGCCTGCCTTACAAGCAGGAGGTCAGAGGTTCGAGTCCTCTTTCGCCCATTTAACATTTTCTATTTTAACCCAAAAGGAGGAAACTTGAGCAATTACAGAACCAGGAGTTACCCAAAGGCACACATTGATGACCCATATCTCAGAGAGTATAAAGACCCTACTATCTGTGTGGTGTGTGGACTCGTGTATCATAATAAGAGATGGATAAGAGACCCTGAACTTAAAGAAAAAATAATGAAAGACGCCCACAGGAGTAAGTGCCCTGCTTGTAAAAAGATAGAAGACGGATACTTTATGGGAAGGGTGCTTCTCTCAGGGAAATTCCTTATCGACCACAGGGATGAAATAGAGCATCTGGTATATAATATAGAAAAAAAAGAAAAGGTAAGGTATCCCCTTGATAGAATAATGGAGTTCGTCAAAAAAGAAAACAGCATGGAAATAAGGACCACTTCAGAACACCTCGCCATTACCATAGGCAGAGCAGTGCATAAATCCTTTGGAGGAAGTGTAAAGTATCTTTTTAGGGAAGGTGAAAAGTATGTGGAGGTTGTTTGGGAAAGAAAAGAAAATAAAAAAGGAGGTAAGAAATGAAAATAAAACCTTTACAAGATAGAATCCTTGTAGAAAGAATAGAAGAAGAGGAGGTGAAGAAAGGAGGAATAATACTGCCGGACACTGCCAAGGAGAAACCTCAGAAAGGAAAGGTCATAGAGGTTGGTCCTGGTAGAAGAAATGATAAAGGAGAACTGGTTCCCATGGGTGTTAAGAAGGGAGACAAAATCCTTTTCAGTAAGTATGCAGGAACAGAGGTAAAGATAGAGGATAAGGAATACCTCATTATGAGAGAAGATGATGTCCTTGCAATAATTGAAGAATAAAGGAGGTGAAAAATGGCAGCAAAAGAACTTAAATTTAACGAGGAAGCAAGAAGAGCGCTCCTCCGGGGCGTTGAAAAACTTGCTAAAGCAGTAAAGGTAACACTTGGACCCCGGGGAAGGAATGCAGTTTTAGAAAAGAAGTTTGGCGCTCCTACAATTACAAAAGACGGCGTTACAGTGGCAAAGGAACTTGAGTTTGAAGATAAATTTGAAAATGTAGGAGCTCAAATGGTCAAGGAGGTTGCCTCCAAGACCTCAGATGTAGCAGGAGATGGAACCACCACCGCCACTATTCTTGCAGAGGCAATCTATCGGGAAGGTCTTAAGGTAATCACAGCAGGTGCAAATGCAATGGCAGTGAAAAGAGGAATAGAGATGGCAGTGGATAAAGTGGTGGATGAACTGAAGAAAGTATCAAAAATGCCGGAAGGTAAACAGGAGATCGCCTATGTGGGAGCAATATCTGCAAACAATGACACATTCATTGGAAACCTGATAGCAGATGCAATGGATAAAGTGGGAAAGGATGGTGTGATTACCGTTGAAGAGGCAAAGAGTATGGAAACCACAATGGAGGTCGTGGAAGGTATGCAGTTTGATAGAGGCTACCTTTCCCCCTACTTTGTCACAGACCCTGACAGAATGGAGGCGGTGCTTGAAGATGCATACATTCTCCTTTATGAAAAGAAAATCTCCAATGCAAGGGAACTTTTACCCATACTGGAAAAAATAGCCCAGCAAGGCAAACCCATACTGGTAATAGCAGAGGATGTGGAGGGAGAAGCCCTCGCAACACTTGTGGTTAACAAGGTAAGGGGAACCTTACAGTGCTGTGCTGTAAAAGCCCCTGGATATGGTGAAAGAAGAAGAAGAATGCTTGAAGATATCGGGATTCTTACCGGAGGAAGATTAATATCAGAGGATATAGGTATAAAACTGGAAAATGTTCAAATCTCTGATCTTGGGAGAGCCAAAAAGGTTACAGTAGATAAAGAGAACACCACAATTGTTGGGGGAGCAGGTAAAAAGGAGGAGATAAATGCCAGGATAGAACAGATAAAAAAGGAGATAGAAGAGACGACATCCGATTATGATAGAGAAAAACTGCAAGAAAGACTTGCAAAACTTGCTGGTGGTGTGGCAGTAATAAAGGTAGGGGCTGCCACAGAGGTGGAGATGAAGGAAAAGAAGGCAAGGGTGGAGGATGCTCTTCATGCAACAAAAGCAGCTGTTGAAGAAGGTATAGTACCCGGAGGAGGTGTGGCACTTCTGAGGGCTGTGAAGGTACTTGACTCGGTAAGGCAGAAGGCAAAAGGAGATGAGAAAATAGGCGTGGATATAATTAAAAAGGCTCTTGAAATCCCAGTAAGACAACTGGCAGAAAATGCAGGTGTGGATGGCTCAATCGTTATCTCTAAGATTCTTGAGAACGAGGATTATAACTTTGGATTTAATGTGGAGACCCTTCAGTATGAAGACCTGATGAAGGCAGGAGTGATAGACCCAACAAAGGTTGTGAGAATAGCATTGCAAAATGCTTCATCCATTGCATCCCTGTTAATTACAACAGAGGCAGTAGTAACTGAAAAGCCGGAGGAAAAGAAGGAATCAACCTATCCACCTCCTCCTGAATACTAATGAAAATCTGCTAAGGGGGCTTAAGCCCCCTTTTTTATTTTATGCAAAAGGAAATCCATCCAGGAACATTCTTTTTACTTATCCTCTCATTTATTTCTTTCTCAGGGCTGTTGGACTCTTTGGAAGATCTCTGGATTCTTGGTATAATCTTATTTTTTCTTCTCCTCCTGTATCCTCCCTCCGGTAGTTTCTTTAAAAATGTATTGAAAATAGGGGGTCTTTTACTTATAGGGTCATTTTTTATATTTTATTTTTTGAAAGATTTAAATGGGTTTTACCGAATTCTCCTTTCAACTGTCGCTGCAATCTATTACTTCTCATTTTTTCCTCCAGCAGAAGCCTCCCAGGGTATCGGATGGCTCTTGGCAAAACTCTCTTTTGGGAGAATAAAAGAAAAGGATATCTCCTATATGGTCCTGGGAGTAGAAAGTTTTTTTAAGAAAATGAAAAAAAGAGATTTAAAAAGTAAAGAAATGGCAGACCTTCTTTTGGAAATTTATGATAAGAGGTTAAACCTCCCAAATCCTTCCAAGCACACAAAACATCCTGTACTTGGATTTCTAATCTGCTATCTTGGAGGAATAGCTACATTATGCCTAACCTGAAAATAACAGTGGAATATGATGGAACAGAATACAGTGGATGGCAGTATCAACCGGATAGAAGAACCATCCAGGGAGAGATTGAGAATGTTCTTTTTAAGATAACTCAAAAAAAAATAAAAATTACCGGAGCAGGGAGAACCGATGCAGGGGTCCATGCAGAAAACCAAGTTGCAAACTTTTTCTATAATGGAAAAATGCCTCTTCAGGATTTAAAAAAAGCCATGAACTCCCTTTTACCCTCTGATATTTTTATAAAAAACATCGAAAAAACAAATGATTCCTTCAATGCAAGATATGATGCAAAAAGTAAACTTTACCGATACAAAATAATTTTAGGAAGGTCTCCTCTCCGTAGGAGGTATGCATGGGAATATCCTTTTTCTTTAGATTTTAGAAGAATGAAAAAGGCATTAAGTATATTCAAAGGAAGGAAAAATTATGGAAATTTCTGTCAGGTAAATGAGGAAAACCCATTCATAGAATTAAAGAGATTGGAGATAAAAAAGATAAAAGATGAAATAATCATGGAGATGGAAGCCCCGCGTTTTTTTTATAAAATGGTAAGAAGAATAGTAGGAGCTCTGTGTGAGATTGGAAGAGGAGAATGGGAGAAAAATGATGTTTCTTTGCTTTTTCTCTCACACGAAGGTAAACGACCTATAACAGCTCCAGCAAATGGATTAACTTTGGTGAAGGTTTATTATTGACCGGGAAGGCATAGCCTTCCCCATTCTTTATCTTATAATCCCTATCTTCTGGGTCTTTTTATAATCCTCTGTCTCAAACCTTATAAAGTATATGCCCTTTGAGACCCTTCTTTTTCGGCTTTGTAACCGCATAATAAACACTATCTATATTCTCACTCCATATACACTTTCTATCATCACAAAAATAAAAACTACATCCTCCTACTGCAAATTCTTCTTAAAAGATTATAACTTTTCCCTTTTTTACCTCCTTTTTATCTTTCACAAAATAAAAATACACTCCTGAAGATTCTTTTATTTCCACTTCATTTTTCCCACACGAAAGCATTGCTTTTTTTATCAACCTACCTGTTGCATCATAAAGATATAACTCTGCGGTCCCATTTACATAAAGAACCATTCTGTTTTTTTCTATAACATTTTTTATGTAGAAGCCAGGACTTACTTCCTCTACCCCAGGAAATTCAGGAGAAAGTTTAATAAGATAAATATCTTCTTCTCCAATTGTGGTTCCTGCAATTATATGCCCCATGTCCTCTGTTTGTTCTATGATAAGTCTACTATCAATATTCTGAGAAAATCTTTTCTTCCATACCAGGTATCCTTCTGAGTTAACCTTTATCAACGGTCTATCAGAAATTACCATCACCAGATATCCATCGTCCTGAGCAAGAGCCACAGAATAAATTGTTCTTTCAAAAAATTTCCTTTCCCAGATAACATTTCCAGAAGCATCTGTTTTAACCAGATAACCATAAAATTCCATTCCCGTTGTATCCACAAATACCCTTCCACCGATTACAACACCATTATCCTTTGTGGTATCCACATCATAAGGCTCTTCAAAAGAGTATTCTCCTCCTATATTTTTCTCCCATAGAACTTCTCCATCTGGAGTTAATTTTACCATAAGTATCTGAGTACACATATCTTCTGTGTACACCTCCCATACCCCAAGACAATTTCCGTCTTGGGTAATGCATATCTCAGGACATCCCTCACCTGCTCGATATTCAAAAAATCTCTCCCCCACCACATTTCCATCTTCATCCATCTTTACCACATAGGGTCTTCGTGTACTTCCTATGATTATATATCCATTGTCAATATACCTCACAGAATATGCACTACTCCCATGCTTTTCCTCTCCAGGATGGAATACTTTTTCCCACACAACACTACTATTTGAATTTAGTTTTGCTACATAAGAGTCTACGCCTCCAATATCTTTTGCATAAGCATCTCCTACTATAAAATATCCTCCATCAGGAGTTTGAATAATTGCCTCGCTTCTAAGCGAAGTGTCATTTTTTTCTATGAAGCTTTCCCAGAGAATATTACCTAAGGAATCGGTTTTCATAAGGTAGATTATGTCATAAGATTTGCTGGCAAGTATCATAAAACCTCCATCCTGAGTGGGTATTACATCTTTTGTTCTTTCTATTATTCCCTGGTCCCCATATATTTTTTCCCACTCTATTTGAGGTATGTTGAAAAACATCCATAAAACGATCATCTTTCCTCCTTAAAAATTTCCTTTATCAATCTTCCATTCACATCATAAACACAAACTCTTACCTCACTCTTATAGGGCAAAGAGTACTTCATTTCAATACTCTTCCTTCCAACAACCACTGGTATTGAGTAAAGTCTGAAAGAAAACGAAGATTTAATAACCTCCTGAGGTCCTCCATAACCATCCATTACTTCATAATAACCAGAAGATATAAAAATAAAGTCTCTTTTCATATTTTTTTCTGGTAAAGAGGGGGCAGTAAATGATAAAGATATCTCTTCTCCCGGCATCAACTCTGCATACATATCATCTGAATTTTTAATTTCCTGTGTTATATCTCCTTCTACGCTATGGAAGGCAAAATCAAGGGGACACTCTTTAATTATACCGTTCCCAGAAGAATTAATAAGAAACGCCCTATCCAGTTCATGATATGATGTAAACTTAAGTCTTAAAATAAGTGTATCTCCTGGGATAAAGGAAGTGAGAGGTAAAAACTCATACTGCCAGTTTTCTCTTGGGTGTAGAACCCCTATCATTTTCCAAGCGGTATTCTCATATACCTCCACGATGATTGACCTTTTATCCCTTGCCCTATCCCGAATTCCCAAGTATATCTCTCCTCCTGTTAATCTATACCCAGAGCATGGAAACTTTAGAGTAATCCATTCTCCTGCTTTTCCTGCAAAGAAGAGATCATCTTCATTTGTTAAATAAGGGAGTATATCCTGAGTGTATATATCTTTTGCATCTACAGGAAGTATTACAGAAGCTGGATCATATACAATTATTTTGCCATAACCGGTGACTCCTATTTCCGTGCCTTGTGGATGGTCAACTGCATGCAATAAAACTTGATTTATATAGGAATGTTCCTGTTCAAACTCTTTTATCTTTAGCAGGTATTTACCATCTTCCCTGGATGGGATATGGTTGAGTTTATAAAAGTCTAAATAGTCATATTGAGCAGAGTCAAGTATTCCCACCCTTAAAATATTGTTATCTATTTCATAAGAGCCTCCATTCCATACATAGATAAAGGGACATCCTGAAGTGTCAGGAGGAGGTTTTGAGGGACA
>CAZUTC010000030.1:0-1128 GCA_964623485.1 uncultured bacterium
CAATAGGTTTTACTTTTATCCGGGTGGAAGGCATTCCCACCCGGATATATTTATACCTTTATTCCTTTTCAAGCCGTTCTATTCTCTCTCTTATCCATTGGAGTTGCATTTTAATATATTCTCTTTGCATTTTCAGAGACTCTACTTCTTGACTTGAAAAACCGGGGTACCCGTAGCCCGGGAAGCCTCCCATCCCAGTAGGTGAAGAGATGGGCTCCAACTTATTATTATTGAACAACTCCACAGCCTCTTTCACTGAACCCCCTTTAACTGCATATATTGGGATTCCAGCAGAGGAAAGTACCTGCCAGGAGTTAGGACCCACCTGACCGGTTATCACAGCCTTTACTCCTTTTGAGAGAACATACTGAGAAGTTTGTATCCCTGCTCCA
This sequence comes from uncultured bacterium, assembly GCA_964623485.1. Classification (GTDB taxonomy): domain Bacteria; phylum Hydrothermota; class Tepidihabitantia; order B3-TA06; family CAYQJV01; genus CAZUTC01. Next base: position 393 of record CAZUTC010000030.1, read on the forward strand.
TGGGGAGCCTCCATATAGGGATTTTTCTCTATTTCGTACTCTTGAGTTTCAGTATCAAAAAAGACAAAATAATTGGCTCTTCCGAACCTCGGGTCTATGAGAGATTCCAAAGAATCTCCTTGAGAGGTTATCACTATCTTCACCTATTCCTCCCGTTTAAGATTTTCTCTCAAGCTCTCTAATTCTTGCCTCAATCCAGTTTAACTGATCCTGAAGAAATCTCTCCTGACTCTTTAAAAAGAAGAGTTCCTGCTCCTTTGAGAAAAATGGAAATCCCGAATAAAAAGGATAACCACTAAAATAGGGGAAGTAACTTGCAAAATATGGCAGATAAAACCATCCCATTGGTCCCATTCCAAAAGGCATAGCTACCTCCTTTCATTTACTCTTTTTTTCTTCCCCCGACTGAGGGGAAGAAAAGGGATAAAAGGGCGTATAACCAGGATAACCCGAATACCAAGGGTAATACCCTGGATACCATCCCATCCATCTCCATCCCCTGGGAAGCCAAGGAAACCATCTGCAAAACGGGAATGGATTACCTCTCCATCCCCATCCTCTACCCCAGCCAAATCCTCTTCCAAACCACCACATTATATCACCTCCTTTTTGCGATTTTTTTGCATTTATATATTATAATCGGGTTCAGGTGTATGTCAAGTTTGGAAACAAAAAATAAAAATTTTTTACCCTATCTTAAACCCTCAGGTTGTTCGAAAAATCCTCTTTGCTGGTA
>CAZUTC010000030.1:1138-15681 GCA_964623485.1 uncultured bacterium
CATATAGATAAACCTCCATTAGTAAGAGTCTTTTCTTATGCTCCTTATGCTTTAAAAATAAAAGATAACTCTTACTTTTTATTAATAGGGATTGAATAAAAAATTTTTTCCCCTGAAGAATTTCAAAAAGATATTGGATTGGTACCTTTGAAAAAAGATAAATTTATGATTATAAAGGCAAGGGCTTTTGGGTTCTTTATCTCGGGCGCCAAAAACAAAGAGGAAAAGAGATTGGCATCCTATTAATGCAAGGAGCGGATAAAGTGCAAGGGAGTTTATGGAGAAGTCTAATAAAATACTTTTTGAACGGATGGGTAAAGAATAAGCTTCGCAGCCAAAATGTTATGGAATTCTGCAAAACCTTGACAAATAAAAATATTGAGTTATATTATAATAAAGAGCCGCCGGAAAAATAAACAGGGGGTGATACTATGGCAAAGATAAAAAGATGGGAACCTTTTAGAGAACTTGAAAGTTTTAAAAGAAGTATGGAAAGGCTCTTTGATTCATTCTTTGGAAGATATCCCTTGGAAGAGTACGAAGGATTCTGGACCCCACCTGTGGATATTGAGGAAACAGAAAATGATGTTGTGGTGAGAATAGAAATCCCGGGAATGAAAAAGGATGATATAAAAATAAAGACCACCGGAGACTCCATCACCATCTCCGGAGAGAAAAGGCATGAATCTGAAGAAAAGGGAAAGCACTTCCATAGGATTGAGAGGGCATACGGAAGATTTGAAAGAACCGTCCCTCTTCCAGTGGAGATTGAACCGGATAAGGCAAGGGCGAGCTATGAAAACGGTGTCTTAACTGTAACACTGCCCAAGTCTGAGAAGGCAAAGGCAAAAGAGATAGAAATAGAAGTAAAGTAACAATAAAGCTCTAAATTAAATAAACCGGCGGCTCTTTTTATTTTTTAAAGATATAAAATGGAACCCTAAACTCATAGATTTTATTTTGACCCCGATACCTATAAAAAAGAAGGTAAACCCCATTTCGGTAATTTGGAGAAAAGAATATCCTGTCCCCTTTTGAAACCCTCTTATCCACTAATATATCAAGCAATCTACCGCTTGTATCAAATGTTGCAATGAATAAAGACCCCGAGCCCTCTGGTATGGAGTAGTTTATCTCTACACTGTCATCTTTAGAAATTATAGCGGGATAAATTGTTACAAGCCCCTTCCCTCTTACACTGTATTTAACAGAAAGAGTATCGTTCTCTGGATTCATATCCTCTGGTATCTCAATCTTCCCAAAAATCAGATAGTCTCCGGATTTCTCTGGAACCCATTGGAAATTTAAAAAAACATAGCTTCTCTCAGGAATTACTACATCCTTTGAATACTCTTTGTCTTCTATGTAAAGACTGAACCTTCCTTTTAACTCTTTGTAACACCTGTTTGATAAATATGCAAATATATCGGCGTTGTTTTTTACCTTCCCAGGAGAAGGCTGTACAGGTATGGAATCTATAGCTCCGTCAATATAGTACCTGGTGCTGTTTTCGGCTCCTGGAGTGCATCCTTCGGGAATCAGACATGGACTCCAGTTTTCTGGTTTATCCTCTGCAGAAGGGTCTATTCTTTCTAAAGAGACTCCATCCCCAGGGTCGTATGGAAAATCATCCTCTAAAAATGGGGTTCCAAAGGTACTGGAGTCTTTTAAATCTGGAGACACAAGAATAATTGGGTCCTTTGTGGAGAGCCCATCCCCTATGGATGTATCATCTATGGTTACTATAACGGTTCCTCCGGGTATCTTGTAAGGATGCTCAAACTTATCTTCTGGATCTGGTTCAAGATATTCGGGGTCCATTATCAGTGCATATCCCTTGGGAGGTATCTTGGTTGTGTTTATCAACACATCCGGATATATCGAAAGTAAAAGAGCATCCTTCCAGGGTACTATTTCATCCTTTGCATCAAGATCATCTATTATCCAGCCTGAGAGGTCTACCGTATCTTCTGTGGGATTGTATAACTCTATCCACTCATTCCTATCTCCTGATGTGCTCTCCTTCCCTGGAACATTTGCCATAACTTCATTTATAATAACAGAAGAAAATAAAAACAAAAACATTTATTCAAGGTGTTTCAGTTTCTCCTGAGCCCTTTTAATATTTATTGAAGCCTTTTTATAGGAAGGGTCAAGTCTTAAAACCTCTCTCCATAACCCTATAGCTTTTTTATAATCTCCTTTAAGATATGCCTCTATCCCTGCCATATAAAGCTCATCTGCATCCTCCTTTTTTAATTTATTTTCAACAAGGGGTAAATATCTCTTTGCAATCCGGTTATCTGGTTGTAACTCCAGAATATCTGAAAATACTTTCCTTGCCCGGGCATACATTCCTTGACTATAATAACCAACCCCTTTATCCTCCAAAACCCTTACTTTTTCTGCTATTTTTTTATTGTAAAACTCTATTTTTTGGGAAAGCTCTTTATTGGAGGGAACAAGTCTTTTCAGTCTTTTTGCCAAAGAAAGCGCTTTTTTATAATCTCCGCTCTTTTCATACCTCTCCAGCTTCTGCATCCTTTTTGCTATTCTCTGAGCCATTGCTCTGTTTGCCTTTTCTATAAGCCTTTGCGCATCTTTATTTTTTGGATCTATACTCCTTACCTTCTCCCACTCCTTTTTTGCCTTCTCATAATCCTTTTTGGAGTAATAATTCAATCCTTTTTTAAAGTATCCATATATCTTATCCTTTACTGGAGAAGATGAGGAGGCAAATATATACTCATAGAATTCTCTTTCTGCATCTTCGTATATTCTCAATGCGGTTATATTTGTTGAATCCAACTCCAGAACCTCCTCTGCATACCTCATTGCTTCTGCGAAATCTCTCTTCCTCATATTTTCCTCTGCTTTGCTTAAATAAAAATCAATATCCATTTTTTTCTTCTCCTTATTCACTCTTTCAAGCCAGTTTAAGGCATCTTTATTCTCCGGGTCCCATATGAGGGCTATATCAAATGCTCTCAAACTGTTTTCGTAATCTTTATCATTGTAAAAAGAGATCCCCTGCATTATATATGTCCTTGCTGTCTCCTTTTCCTTTTTCTCTTTTTCTTTGGATAATCTTGCAACCTCCTCTCTAAATCCCTTTTTGGAGCCTATGCGGAAAAGTACTGAAAACCCAAGTTTTCTTTCATAACTTTCATAATATGAGAAATTCATCTTCAGGTCTTCAAAATCTAAAGCTATTAACCCCGAGGGTCCCTTTAACCCCCATCCTCCCCCTATTTCTATACCCGGAAGAATAAAATCCTCAAAACTCAAAAATCCTCCTATCAGAGGGGAAAAAGGGTCTCCTCTTTTTTTAACAACCTCCAGCATAAAATTGAACCTTTCGAATTTATAACAGGAGCCTATCTGCATTCTTAAGGATCCCTCTAAATAATTTATTGAAAATCCTATTGAAATACTACCTGGAATCTCTTTTAATCCTATACTTGCAAGAGTTCCCAATGCAAATCCATCACCAATTGTAGCTCCTACTGAAAAAAGGGAGAACTTTTTCCCAATGGAAATGTAAGGATAGGGATTCTTTTCTACTATATTCATAAATGATATACCAAATCCATAATCCCCAACCGGCTGAGCATAACCAATAAAGGAACTGGATAAGGGAGTCTTAATAATATCGGTGGGGAATATCTCAATTACCTTCTGGGAAAGAAAGCATATCCCAGCCGGATTGTAATAAAATGCCACTGGCTGGTCAGCAAGAGAAACATATGCTTCTCCCAATCCATTTGCTCTTCCCTCTCCCCTTAAAGAGGAAAGCAATAAAAAAAGGACCATCCTAAAATCAATACTTCTTTATATAGGCAAGCCTTGATTTTGCTCTTTCTATATTTTTTCTTGCATTTTCATTCTCTGGGTCCACCGAAAGAACTTTTTCCCAGTAGGCGATTGCCAACTCATAGTCACCATCTGCATAAGCCTGCACTCCCATTATGTAGTATTTCTGTGGATCCACCCCTCTCTCCTTTTTCTTTATCTTTTCCAGATAGGAGGAAGCCATGGAATGTCCTGGAGAGATTACAAGCACAGACTCAAAATACCTTCTTGCAGTGTCGTAATCTTTATTTTTGTAATACTCTTTCCCTTTCTCAAGCAGCCTATTCAACTCTCTATCCATTCTGCTTTCTATTTCTCCAAGCTTTTTTAAAAGCTCTGGGTCTTCAGGAGCTATTTTTAAAAGTCTCTTCAGCTTATTTTTTGCTTCCCGATATCTCTTCTTACTTATAAGATAATCTACCTTCACTATCTCCTTCTTTACATATTTCTTTGTCTCCTCTCCTATTTTGGAAATGTATTCTGCTGCTACCGGGTTTGAAGGATTAATTTTAAGAACCTCTTCAAAATTAAGAATTGCATTTTCAAAATCTCCCTTTCCAAAAAACTCTACACCCTTCTCTAAGTATCTTCTTTCTTCTTCAGTTGAAACCTTTACTATGTCTTGGTTTATCTTTTTTGTAGCCTCATTATAATAAAATTTTGCTAAATTATTTAGCGAATCAAGAGCAAGAGCTTGGGCTGCCTCTCTTTGGGCAGACATGTAATCCCCTGAAAGAAAGGACTTCTTTGCCTGCTCAATATGTTTGCTTATCTCTGCCTTTTTCTTTTCTTTTTCTGCTTTTTTAATCCATTCAAGTGCCTTCTTATTATGAGGATTCCATATCAAAGCCATATCCCAGGCGTCTATTGCCTCATCGAATTTCTTCTCTTCAAAAAGGGCTATTCCTCTCTCAAGATATGCATTGCTTGCCTCCTCGGTTCTCTTTCTAAACTCTTCTTCCACCTTTCTTGCGATTTCTTCTTCTGAAACAGCCTGCATTCTCATGGAGAGTTCTAAGGAATGCACCAACCCTACAGAGAATGGTTTTACTGCATACACTAAGGATAAAGGACCTGACCTCAATTCAAATCCTGCACCCACTCCGAACCTCTCCAATATCTCTTTTGTCTCTGTGGAGATATTAATCCCAAAAGAAAAAGGCTTAAAAGGAGTAAACAAAATTCCTGGATTTATATAAAATCCTGCACAGGTTGAATAAACTAAAACAAAGGAAGAGGATACAATGCCTTTTTTATAGAAAAACCCCCCTGCTATTTTAAAGGGATATGGAGTTTTTACACTCTCCAATGCAAGCCCTGCTCCAATATTTTTGAAAGATAAAAACAATAAGTTTTTCCCTATATTTTTTGATGTTCCTATATCTAAATGAAAACCATACCCCTTTTTTTCTTCCAAGGAAAGCATCCAGGTAGAAAAATTAATTCCGGTATACACTCCTTTAATCTCTCTGCACAGGTTAAATCCTACATCATAAAACCCTGCACCGTAACTTCCTCCCTCAGGATATCTTTCAATATCACCAGAATAAATCCCTTTAAGAAACATCCCGGACCGAAAGCCTATAAAGTTAAACCTTGCAATCACTCCACCATTATGAATTCCTTCAAACCATCGGGAATAGTACAAAGAAAATTCAGGTATCTTCCCCTGATTTGCCCAAGGATTTGAAATAACTGAAAATCCTCCTTTACCTGGATGAAAATCCCCAAGTATCAAACTCCATGCCCCAGTCTGCACATCCATAATTTCAAGCCCTTTTAATGCAAAAAGAATAAAAATCATCTTATCACCACAAACCTCTTTTTTACCTGTTTTTTCTCCTCTTGGGTCTCTGCGGTTATCCTTAGAACATATAGGTCTGTTCCTAAATTGCCTATCCCTATCCGGTGGGAAATTTTCCTGCCTTTTCCAAAATCCTTTGTCTCTTTAACCAATACCCTACCTCTTAAGGAGTATATCTCAAAACACACCTTTGCATCCTCCTTCAAATTAAAAATCACCTCCATTTCGTTCAGTCCCTTGATAGGATTTGGATTTACATGAACCTCCTCAATCAACTCCTTCATGGGAGAGGGTTTTTTGAGATACACATAGGCAATCTCTGAAGCCAGCCTCCCTGAAAAATCCTCTGCATACACATCTAACTCTGCTTCTCCTTCTTCTCTACTCTCTTCAATATAGTATATCCCATCGTAAAGAGTATCGCTTTCTTTGGTGAGGTAAAGAGTATCCTCATCACCTTCCGGGAATACAATAGAAGCATTAATTACAGAGACAGGCTTGTTAAGTAAAATTAGAATGCTTAAAGTATCCGGAATATACAAGGTATCAGGGCATTGAATCTCTACGGTAAGGGGTACTGTATCTTCTACTTTATAAATAAATATCCTTTTTTCTTCTGGTTTTGTATATGCACATACAAACCCTTCTTCAAAAACAATATCAGGACAGGTGGGATAAGAACCCTCTCCTATCTTACTCACAATCCATTCGGTTCCGGTTTTTTTCTCTGCATAAAATACTTCTCCGTTATTTTCAAAAACTACATGGGGGTTATCTAAAAGGTCAACCCCAAGGACAGGATTTTCTCCTTCACCCACCTCCTCCTCGGGACCCCATTCCTCCCTTCTTTCTCTATAAAAGATTTTTCCATTCCTCTCCCATACCACATGTAAAAAATTATACAAAGCAATGGATGGCCTTCCTCCATCTGATATAAATTCCGGCACCCTCTCCTCTACATCGTATAAGTATATTTTTTGATTTTTCTCATAAACTATAAAAACATCCTGTATTTCTGCGGAGCTCACTTCGGTATCTACAGTCTCTTCATCCCCCCACCCATCTGAAACCCTTTTCTTATACTTTAAAACTCCTCCATCAATCCAAATAACAGAAACATCTCCATTCTCTGAAAATACCTGGGGAGAATATATGGAGTCTCCAATGGCAACTGTATCTATACTTTCCTCTACAGAAATCAGCAACACATCCTCACCTCCTTTGTGTTCAACCCATAAAATCACAGGAGTTTCATCTCCTGAAATAGAAGGATAAAGAGAAGAGACATTTTTTGAGTTTGAAAGGCAGTGAGGGGGAGAAAAGGTTCCGGTCTCTTCCTGGGTATAAAAAACCTCAGGTGTGGCAAAGGTAGTGTACACCACTCTTGTGTTTCCTTGGGGGCTAAGCTGTATCTTTCTTGTATTTGGAGGATAGGTTGCATCATCTCTTGCTGTAACCAGAGGATTTTTTTCAATCTCTACACCGGTAGAATCTTTTGCCTCATTTAAAAAAACATCCTTACAGATTAATGCTACACCATAATTCCCATCCTCTGCAAGAACTCCATTATCTCCATATCCATCCCATAGAAAAATTTCCGAAGGCTGGTATCTTTTCTCTTTTTTAATATCACTATCCTCTTTTGTTATTTTAAACTCCCACTCTATAGGATAATCCACCGTATAATTAACGGTAAAACTCACTTGGTCATTTTTTTCATCCCCATCAGGTGAGAAAACTGTAGAAGAACTCCTTAAGGAAACATAGGGTTCCTCTTCTGGAAAGAGAGAATATACCCCTGTCCATGTACCCAAGAAAAGTGCGTGATGTTCTTTATGGGAAACCTTTACTACGATAGGGGAGGCACCGGACAGACCCTCCGATACTTCTATCCACGACTCCTCAGCATATGAAGTATCGGCTGTTACCCTCACAATATCAGATTCTCCTATCAATAGGAAATCAGTGGTAGCATCGCTTAAAGAAAATACCCATAGCTTTTCTGCTTCTTGGATTTCTTGCCAGGAATCCCCCAAATCATCAGAATAGAAAAGATACCCGATAAATGGAATATCGGGTCTTAAAGATAGGTGAGCGAAAATCCTTCCATGTTCAGTGATCTCCACATGAACAGCCCTTTTTATAGAAAAATCCGGATTCTTCTTAGAAAAGCTTTCTCCATCCTCTGATATATATATGCCCTGTTCTGAACCTATTATCACCGTATCCCCCTTTATTGAAAAGGAGTAAACCCGTGCTGATGGGATATCTTCAATTTTTGAAAAATTAATCTGGTCCTGAGAAAAGTATGCTCCTTTAAGGGTCCCCACATAGAGCCCCCGTTCACATCTTTTTACAGAAACTGCCGTGCTATCATCCGGTGCCACAAAAAGGGAATCCCACTTTCCTTTCTTTCTTATATACAACCTTGTCCCAGCAGCCACATATATTGTATCTTTCCATAGGTCTATATCTGAAATCCAGAGGGGGCTTTCCGGAACCCATTCCCATTCCTTTCCGTTTATACTTTTCCATATACCATTCCCTAAAACCCCTGCATAGACCTCTTCTCCTTGCAGTTCTATATCGGTAATTATGGTGGCATATAATCCAGTATTGATTGGCTCCCATCTACCTTCTTTATTTTCAAATACTCCCGAACCAGAAAGCCCGCAGTAAACCCTTCCATGTGCTGCAAGTATAGAAGATACTGTAAGATATGGAAGCCCCTCATTCTCATACTCCCAATCATTACTTCCTATCTTTGCCTTTGCCACTCCTTTCATAAACACCCCAAGATAAACCTCCTGTATTTCTGGAGCAGGGTCTTTTGTAATTTCTGTTATACTCCCTCCCATAACCTTCCATTCCCAAGGACCGTTTCCAATCCGCATGTAAATTATTCCAAAAGCAGTTCCAGCATAGATAACGGCTCCTAATCCTGGAGGTTCCAAGACAAGCAAATGGGTAAATTTATCATAGGAAGAAATAGGAACATTTAAATTTACCCATGTCCCCCTCTTCACATATAAACTGTCTTCGGTAAGAACATACATTTCATCCGATTTCTCTATATACCCTATATCAACAACATTTTTTTCTAAAAAAAATGGAACCGGATGAAATGTTCTTCCACTATCATCCGAAATATACAGACCCTTTACTGTACATATGCCCATCCTTATATAATCTTGGTATTTAAATATCCTGACAGAGTTAACATTTACATTCTTCACTTCACTTATTTTTTTCCAACTTTCCCCATTATTTAAACTTAGGTATGCTCCTCCTCCCCCATCTGCGCGGGTACCGATTAAAATAAAATTTTTTAAGGACGCAATAGAAACTACACTTTCATATTCAAATCTTTCCCCTTCTACCTTCCTCCACCTTCCTCCCTCCCTTGTCCATAATCCAGGAACGGTCCCAGCAAATAATTGGAAGGTCTCATCTGAAATTCCAAGTGCATCTACGATTCCTCCCTCAGGTCCATTACAATTCCAAGCAGAAAGCAAAAAAAGAGTCAAAAACACCATAGAAAAGTATACATAATTTTATATTTTTGTCAAGGAGGTGCAGAATTCCATAACATATTTGATCAGAATTTTATTCTTTAAACTTAGGGGAGAGTCTTATATACCCAATGGAATATTAAATATTTTAATCTCTTTAATTTATAAAAGATACCCCTGAGGTTCAATGGTAAACTGGAGCCGGTAAAGATTATAGTATACCCCTTTCTTTTTTATAAGTTCTTCATGGGTTCCTTCTTCTACTATCCTTCCATCATGTATTACGATTATTCTATCTGCATTTTTTATTGTGGACAACCTGTGAGCTATTATTAAAGAGGTCCTGTTCTCGGTCAATTTTTTTATCCCTTGCTGTACAAGGTTTTCTGTTTTTGGGTCTATACTTGATGTGGCTTCATCAAGAACAAGAATCTTTGGATTAAATGCTATTGCCCTTGCCAGAGCTATTAACTGCCTCTCTCCAACAGACAGGTTCGCTCCCCTCTCTTTTATTTCCTCTTTATATCCTTTCTTTCTTCTCTCTATGAATCTATGAGCATTTATTACACTCACAGCCTTTTTCACCTCTTTTATACCTATCTCTGATCTAAGCTTTATGTTATCCTTTATATCCCCTGCAAATATAAAAACATCCTGGGTTACAATTCCTATATGGGACCGAAGGAAATCTTTATCCAGTTTTTTTATATCTACCCCATCTAAAAGGATTCTTCCCTTAGTGACCTCGTAAAACCTGCATAATAGATTTATTATTGTTGTCTTTCCCGCTCCAGTGGCTCCCACAAAGGCTATTTTCTCTCCAGGTCTTATTTTAAAGGAGATATCCCGAAGCACATACTCTTCATCATTATAGGCAAACCAAACCCTTTCAAACTCTATCTCTCCCCTTATTCTTGAAAGTCTTATTCCTTTATAATCTTCTTGAGGGGTATCAAGTAGTTTAAATATCCTCTCTCCTGCTGCCATTGCACTCTGCATAAGATTAAACTTTTCAGAGAGGTCTCTTATAGGTTCAAAGAAATATTCCACATAGGAGAGAAACGCCACTACAGTCCCTATACTCACCCACATCCCAATCACCCCATGGGCTCCCACAAATATTATCATGGCGGTGGTGAACATCGCAATAAAATCGATTAGGGGTCTGAAAACAGCAAAAATAAGAATCTGCCTGAAATTGGCAAGATAATACTCATGGTTTATATGCTCAAACTCTTGATATCTTTTTTTCTCCCTGGTAAATAGTTGGATTACCTTAATCCCCTGAATACTCTCCTGTAAAAATGTGTTTATTCTGGCAAGTGCTTTTCTCACTGCCCGATACGCCTCTCTTATTCTTTTTCTAAACACGAATGTGATTATAACTAATGGTGGAACTATGGCATAGGTTGCCAGGGCAAGCCTTAAACTTAAAAATGGAAGGAAAATAATGATCCCGGTAAGCATAAACACATCTCTAAATAAAGAGGTCATGACCTCTGTGAAGAGTTGATTTATAGCCTCTACATCATTGGTGTTCCTTGTTACAAGCCTTCCAGTAGGATTTTTGTCAAAAAAGGAAACAGGCATCCTTAATAAATGAGAAAATACCTTTATCCTTAAGCGATGCATTGTTCTCTGTCCTGCATACTCCATCAAAAAGATTTGTAAAAATGATATAAAGAATCGGAAAATAATTATTGAAAGAAATATCATGGCTATTTTAGAAAGCCCTTTTAAATCCTCACTTCTTAAAATCTTAAGTATTTTAGATGGAGCCTTCCTAATCTTTTCTGCCTTAACCAAGATAAACTTATCTGTCATTATATCAGGTTTTATTCTTTTCTCTTCTGGAACCTCCTTTTTAAACATAAAGTAAACTTCCTTTTTTATCTCTCCTTCATGTATCTTTCCTGCGTCTACGGTTCTTACAAGATATAGATTTTCTTTTAAAGGGATTAGAAATTTTTTATAATTGATTGCTTGGCTTTCCTTAATTTTCACGAGTTGGTATGTGTTTATTATATATCTATCTATTGCGATTCTCACAAGAAATGGAATCAGAATCTGGGTAAGTGTAAGCACAATTCCTATAAACCCTGCAATAAATATGAAGTATTTCTCTTTTCCCACAAACTGCCATAATCTCTTTACTATCCTTGCATCATATATCTTTCCTAATTTTTCTTCTTCCTGCATTATATTCATACCTCTACCCCCTGCAATCTCCAGAACAAAGCGTATATTCCATTTCTCTTTAAAAGCTCCCTATGACTCCCCCTCTCTGCAATCCTTCCTCTATCCATAACTATTATCTCATCTGCAAAGGAGATGCTTTTGGGTCTTTGGGATATTATAATAACTGCTCTTTTACGTAAGAAACTATAAAGGTTTTTTATTATCTGAGCTTCTTTATCTGCATCCACTGAGGAGAGGGCATCATCCAGTATTAAGATTTTAGGGTCCTTTATTATTGCCCTGGATATAGTTATTCTCTGCTTTTGCCCGCCGGAAAGTGTTATACCCCTTTCCCCTACCATGGTGTCAAACCCCTTGGGAAAACTTTCTATTTCCTCCAGTATTCCTGCCATCCTTGCAGCCTCTATTATCTCCTCTTCACTAACATTCTCTTTTCCAAAGGCTATGTTTTCTCTAATTGTGGTGGAGAATAAAAAAGGGTCTTGGGGGACAAATCCAACAGAGTCCCGGAGTAAGGAAAGTTCTATCTTTCTCACATCATAACCGTCGATTAATACCGTCTTGGGAGGGGGGTCCTGAATTCTGGGTATAAAAGACACAAGGGTGGACTTTCCACTTCCCACAAAACCTATTATCCCTACTATCTTTCCGGGTTCAAGAGAGAGATTTATACCCGAAAGCACATCCTTCCCATTATATGAAAAATAAAGATTTTTAATCTCTATCCTGCCCTGTATGCTTTTTAAAAAAACAGGTTTCTTTGGAGAGCTTATCCTGGGTTTTTCTTCAAGCAGTCTATTTATTCTCCCCATAGATGCAGCTCCTCTCTGAAAAAGATTTATTACCCATCCAATTGCAATCATAGGCCATACCAGTATCCACAGGTATGCCTGAAAGGCTACAAACTCTCCTATAGATAATCTCCCAAGAATTGCATTTCTCCCTCCAAAAAGAAGAACAATAAAAATGGCAATATTTGCAAAAAACATTATCAGCGGGAAGAAGAACCCCCATATCTTTACAAGGTTTATGTTCTTTTTTACATAATCACTGCTCTGCTGGGCAAAATGCTTAACATCTCCTTTCTCTTGGACATACGCCTTTATTATTCTTATTCCCGATAAACTCTCCGAAACCTTTGCAGTCATTGCAGAAAAAGCCTCCTGAACCCGTTCAAACTTGTCATGTATCAAGGAGGAAAACTTTAAAACTATAAAGATGAGGAATGGGAATGGAATAATAGAAATAAGGGTTAATCTTAAACTTATACTCAGCATGAAGAAAAATGCAAGCCCTCCCATAACAAAGATATCTACAAGTATAACCAGTCCTGGCATCATTGCTCTCCTCACAGCCAGCATATCATTTGTGGCATGTGCCATTAAATCCCCTGTTTTGTATCTGGTATAAAAATCCATTGATAATTTTTCAAGGTGTCCAAAGAGCCGATTTCTCAAGAGCTCTTCTATTTTTACCGCAGTTCCTGCAAGATACTTTCTCCAGAAAAACCTAAACACAAGAACAATAACCGCTGCACCAAGTATAAAAAGGCTATATTTTGCTACCTCTCCCAGACCCCTTTTGGAAACCACAGTATCTACAATAGTTTTTATAAACTGAGGAACAAAGAGCTGGGCAACATCCACTATTATAAGGGCAAGTATGCCCAAAAGAAGATTATTCCGATACTCTTTAATGTATGGTAAGAGTGTCCTAAATGCTCTAAATCCTTCTTTTTTCATGGGTGAGGGAATTATACACAGATTAAGAGAAAAGTCAAACGGGCATATGAATTTACGGACTCTCTTTTCTGATATACTGAATGCATTTCTACCTCTACTATCTTTATATACCCATACTTTTCAAGATCCAAAAATGGAGTTCCTATATCAATTATCAATTTAGGAATTTTATTTTTTATCACTGCTTTTAAATACTCATGTCCACTAAGGTTATACTCTTCTCTTTCTGATTGAGAAAATCGATCTGAAAAATGTAAGTCACAATATGTCTCATATCTTTTTATACTTTTACGCCCACTTAGAGTAGGCACCCCTAAACCAAAGGAAAGTATATAATCTTCTGGACGAGACCTTTCCTTCACAATCTCTACAATCCTTTTTACAATAAAAAGCGATATCTTTTATGCCCTTTCTTAATACCCACACCATAGACACAAAGAATAAATTAATAAATACAGTGCCTAAAATATAAAAAATACACCAAATCCAAAAAACTTTATTCTTAAAATTTATTTCTTTTAACCAAGGAATAATAAACAAAATTAAAAAGGGGATGACTTGGGTGTAATAGTTAAATTGTGTAGGGGTAAGGGAAAATAATAAAAAGTAAAAAGTATGCTTCCACTGCCAAGAGCCAAAAATTCAAACTCACATTCCAGTTTCTTTTTTTATAATATTTAAAAGCTAAATATACTAACCACACTAAAATTATATTAGTAGGAATTACAAACACCTTAATTAAAACCAGTATTTTCTGTAACATAATTTCAGAAAGCCTCGACGGTCCTTTTACAAAGTGATAGTAAAAATTATCAAATAAAAATGCTTTAGGGGATTTAAGAAAAAAATAAAAAGTAATGGGAAGCGGCACTAAAAATCCATAGATGAGCCATCTGAAATCCTTTTTTCCTTTCTTTATAAAATAAAGGTAGAGAGGAAAAAGAGTTATAAAAACCACTCTCATTTGGGTAGCAAGACTTAAAAAAGCTCCACAAAAAAATAAAATTTTTGAGTTTTTCTTCTTTACACTTAAATAAAGAACATAAAAAGAAAGAAATGCAAAAAGATTCACTAAGGCAGGGTAGTTATTAAGAGGTGTCCATGCTAAAATCATTCCGTTAAGAAAGTAAACGCCCAACACTAAGTTACCTGTATTCTTGCTTTTTATTCTTTCTACCGTATAGGAATAGAGTAAATACCCCAGTAACACAGTAAGAAGAGCAGAAAAGCATCTCCCTAAAAAAATCCTTTCAAACCTAAAATGGAAAAGGAAATAAGAATTAGTATAAGAAGGGGTGGTTGAGGAAAAAAATCTTTGTAAGGTAATCTTCCGTATGCAAGTTGTCTTGCAGCAGGTAGATAAGTTAAAGTTTCATCCATATTTATTACTCTTGTAAAAACCATTAAAAGAAGAAGCCCAAACCCCACACAGAG
>CAZUTC010000031.1:0-15308 GCA_964623485.1 uncultured bacterium
GAGTAAATAAGATAGTTTTTTTTCTGCTTTCTTCTTTAGTTTTTTTATTTCTTTTTTTATTTTTCGGGTATTTTTTAACATGTTGTTTCTATCCCTTTTTTCAAGGTCTTTTTTAAGAAGTAATACTGCATCTTCAAGGGAGAGAGTTTTTTTAGGTTTTTCCTCTCTTTGTAATGTATCCTCTTTTATAGGTTCTTCTATTATTATTACTATCTCTTCTTTTTTTTCAGGTTTACACATTAAGATGATAAACAAGATTAAAAACAGTTTTTTCATTTTTCCCTTCCTTGTTGAGTTTTTACTTCATAAATCTCTATTTCTCCATAACCTTCTACCTTAGCCCTTCTTTTTTCACATTCAAACTCGGTTTTTATCATTTCATACACCTCCTTGGAGACAAATATCTCCCCGTCTCTTGCAGCTTCCTGGAGTCTTTCTGCAAAATTTACAGTATCTCCTATAACTGTGTATTCCATTCTTTTGGAGGATCCCACATTTCCAGCAATTGCATATCCTACATTTATTCCTATTCCCATTTTAACCTCCATTCCTCTCTCTCTATTCAGATTTTTAAGAGCATTTTGAATTTCTATGGCAGTATTTACTGCTTTCTTAACATAATCTTCCTGAGGAACTGGAGCATTCCAGAACGCAAGAAATCCATCCCCTATAAATTTGTCAAGAATACCTTCATGGACAAAAATTATATCTATTACTGGAGCAAAGTAAAAGTTTAAAAATTCAAATACTTCTTCTGGGCTCATATCCTTTGATATGGTTGTGAAGTTTCTTATGTCTCCAAAAAGTACCGCTATTTTTCTTCTGTCTCCTTTTAACTTTAATATTTCTTTCTCTGAAATTATTTTCTCTGCAACCTGTCTTGTGACATATCTTTTAAAAATATTTTTTACAAACTCTCCCTCCTCAAGCCCTTTGACCATCCAGTTAAATGTCTCCGCGAGTTTTCCCACTTCATCTTTTGATTTTGTCTCTATTCTTATACCGAAGTCTCCTTCAGGGACTTTTTTCATTCCTTTGATAAGTTTTTTCAATGGAGATGTTATTCTATGGCTTAGTAGAGATATTCCCAATATAGCTACCCCTAAGAGTATAATTCCAAAAAGAGATACTTTTGCAAGAAGTATTCCAATATCTCTATGAAGATTTGTTACAAGATACTCAAGTTCCATTTCATAATCAATACTTTTTGCTTTTGGATTTTTAATTATTGTTTTGAATCTCTTTGTTCTTTCCGGTTTTATATCCTTTTTAAAAATTTTTTCTTTACCATTTTGTTTTATCTTTATTGATGCTATATCCATACTATAACCGGCCCCTTTAAACCTGGTATGTAGGAGTCTTTCAAGAAAATCTTCAAACTGATTTTTTTTCATCTCCATTTTTGCATTATGTATAAGGCTTATAATGGAAACTACCCTTAACTTTGCGTCTTTTTCTTTTGCTTTGACCATTTCAAAGGATATAAGAATTCCAAATCCTCCTATTAGGATAAGGAAAAGAGCGGAAAAGAAAATTACTATTTTTGTTCTTATGCTCATAATTTAATTATGCCCTATATTTTCTCAAAATCAAGTTAAGTTAGATTGACTTTTAATGTTTTTGATTTATAATTTTTTAAAATAGGAGGACCGGATGGTAAATACTTTATTAACTCTTTTATTTTCAACCCCATATATAAATCTCTATGTGCCAAAGGAGTTTACCACTCAAGATACAGTTCGGGCAGAAATTACAACCGAAGGTGTGGAAAAAGTTCTTTTAAGGATTTATAAGATAGATAACCCGTACGAGTTTTTTAAAAACCAGAAAGACCCATTTAATATAGATACAGAAAATACCAGAAGAAGAAAAAATTTCTTTTTAATGTTCGGTAGTTTAATAAAAGATGCAGGCCGGTACAGCCGGTATGTTTCAAGGGAGATACTTTCAGAGGATTCAAGGATTTATTTAAGGGATGCATTGGGAATAAGGACAATGAAGGAGGAAAAGCCAAAAGAGAAAAAACTTCCCATACTTCCAAAACTTAAGTATCCTTTGGTAAAAGAATGGTGGTATGAAGCTGAAGATCTGTATTATAACTGGGAGAATATAGAAATAGGAGTTCTCCAAAAAGGAGTTTATATTTTAGAGGCATCCTATGGATATAAAGTTTGTTATGTCCCATTAATTGTTACAGACGCAGGTATGATTGTTAAAAGATCTCCAAAAAATATTTTAGTGTATGCTCAAGATATAAGGAGAGGGATTCCTCTTTCAGGAAAGGTAATTGTAAAAAGCTATGAACAAAAGAAGGTATATGAAGGAAAGCTGGTCCCCCAAGGAGTCTTAATTTCCACTCAGGACTCTTCTGATATGTTCGCCTTTGTATCCACAAAGGCTGGATTTGCACTTGCACGGGTTCCCTACTATGTTACATACTACAGAAAATATGTGATTTATCTTTACACAGAAAGACCTATATACAGACCAAACCAGACCGTCTATTTTAAAGGAGTAGCAAGAGTAAAAGATAGAGGATATAAAGTGGTGAAGAGAAGAAATGTAAGGGTGAAGATAAGAAATCCTCAGGGCACGGTTATATATGATAGATCCCTTAAAACCAATGATTTTGGTTCCTTCGCTGATTCATGTTATATACCTGAAAATTCACCCCTCGGAATATATACTCTATCAGCAGAAATTGAGAACTCTTACTGGAGTGCAAACTTTAGAGTGGAGGAGTATAGAAAACCTGAGTTTAAAGTTGAGATAACCACTGATAAGAGGAGGTATCTGCATAATGAAAAAGTGAAAGTGAAGATAAAAGCAGATTACTTTTTTGGAGAACCAGTAAAAAATGCGTGGATAAGTATAAATGTTTACCGAGCAAAAAAGAGAAAGTACTGGACATATGGAACAGAGGTTTATGAAAGCTTTGAAGATAATTTTGATGAAGAGTACGAGTATCAATTTGTTGCAGAGGCGAGGGATGGAGATTATGTTTACTGGATTGAAGCAGGAGTAAGAGATAAAACTGGATTTGAAGAGAGAGCAAGAAAAAAAGTAGATGTGTATAAGGCAAGGTTAAAACCCTATGTAGCTATACCCTCCTGGATGTTTAAAAAAGGAGAAGAAATTATTATCAATATATGGATAAAGGATGTGATAAAAAATAAGAGAGAAAAGGGAAGGGTGACTGTGACTCTTATGGAGGAATGGAGGGATGAGGTTGTGTGGAAAAAAAGACTCTATGTGCCTAAGAAGGGAAAGAAATTCAAGTTTAAGGTGGAGGAACCAGGATACTACCGAATTATAGTAACTACTTTTGATGAGTATGAAAACGAGGTTCAAACTAAGGAATGGGTATGGATAACCGGGTATGAAGGTTTTCCAGGATATGCCAGGGAAAGAATAGAGATACTCACTGATAAAAAGTCCTACCTCCCAGGAGAGACGATAAATATAATGGTTGTTGCTCCAGAAGGTGTAAAAAGTCTTCTTTATACAGAAGAGAAGGGAATAATAATAAAAAGGAAGGTATGCAAAGTAAGGAATAATGTGGTTCAGCTCTCCACCAAGGCTCAGAAAAGTAAGATTCCTAATTTTTATGTATCCTTTGTAGGCTACACTTCGGAGGGGAGGCTTGTAAGGGCAGAGAAAAGCATAAAGATAGATTGCTCACCTGCAAAGCTTAAGATAGATATTTCAACCAACAAAGAGATTTACGGTCCCCGGGATACTGTTACATATGAAATTCATGTAAAGGATGAGAGAGGAAAGCCGGTAGAGGCAGAGCTTTCCATTGGAGTTGTTGATGCCTCCATTTATGCCATTGCAAAAAAGATGGTTCCTTCCCCATTGGACTTTTTCTATGCTGAAGAAGAAAGTTATGTATACACGTTTGGTTCGTTCAGCTCCTATTTTTCAGGGTATGAAAAAAGGTATGCATTGAAGATGGAGGAGGAAAAGGTCGTAGCTGCCTACAAGGGAGAAGGAGAGATGCTTGTGAGAAGAATTTTCAAGGATGTTGCATACTGGGCTCCTTTTGTAAAAACAGATAAAAGGGGTTATGCTCAGATTTCCTTTCCATATCCAGATAATCTCACCACATGGATAGCAGATGTTGTAGGAATCACAAAGGATACAAAGGCTGGAGAGAATCAGAAAAAAACGGTTGTGAAAAAGGATGTGGTTTTGAGGTTTGGAGTTCCGAGGTTTTTAACCCAAAGGGACAGTGTGCTTATAAAAGCAGTGGTGCATAACTATCTTTCCCAAGGAAAGGAGTTTGAGTTAAAGGTAAGATGGGGTGTTAAAGAAGAAAATGACACGATAATAAAGTTTTTCCTTCCTGCCCAGGAGATTAAAAGTTTTGAAATCCCAGTAAAGATTGAAAAAGGGGATAAGTTTAGAATAAAAGGCTATGTCAAGACAGAAAAAGCATACGATGCTTTGGAACTTTCGGTTCCTGTTCTGCCTCATGGGATTGAAAAAAAAGAGATAATTGCAGGGATAATGGATGAAAGTGAGAAAGAAAGTTTTGAATTTGATTTACCCGAGCTTATTCATCATAAAAGTTTAAAGATTACATTTACTCCTTCCTATCTCTCAGTGGTACAACAGGGGATAAAAAAACTTGTGGGGTATCCCTATGGATGTGTTGAACAGACCATGTCCTACATGCTTCCCGACCTTGTGGCAAAGGATGTATTTAAAAAGGATATATCAAATATACCTGAAATAGATAAAATGATAGAGAAAGGTATTGCAAGACTACTTGGATATCAACATTCTGATGGAGGCTGGGGATGGTGGAAAGAGGATGAAACAAACCCATTTATGACAGCCTATGCTCTTTATGGACTTACCTATGCTAAAAAACTTGGATTTAGTGTACCTCAGGAGGTAATTGATAATGGGATAAACTCTCTTCTTTCTCAAATGAGGTATGCCTCAGATCCTGCAGAGTTTTCCTTTATGCTTTATGTGGCTCTTTATGCAGGGGTGTCCCCTGATACCTGTCTTCTATATGTAACCAAGATAGATTCACTAAAACCTGATGTTTATGCCATGACATACTTAGCAATGGCATTTGAAAAACTGAGGGATAGGAAAAGAGCTTTAAAATATATAAAACTTTTAGAAAATAACATGAGGAAAAGCCGAGGCATGAGATTTCTTTCCGGAAAGAGTCCTCTCTCATGGGGAGAAAGAACCGTGGAAATAACTGCCAATGCATTGAGAGCATTTCTTAGAGTTTCCCCTCGCTCCCCTCTTGCAGAGAAGCTTCTTTTATATCTTCTGAGCGTAAGAAAAGAAGATGGATGGTCCACAACCAGGGAAACCGCAGTTTCGATTCTTGCAATAACCGAGTATATTAAGAAAAAAGGAGATAGAAAAGGAGATGCTTATATAACAGTTAAATTGAATGGAAAACCGGTTAAGAAAATAAAAGTTTCTAAGAATAGTTCAGGAGAAGAACTCGTAATAAAAGAGTTGAGGCAAGGTAAGAATAGAGTTACCATAGAGAGGAAAGGGAAAGGAAGAATATTTTATAATGCAGTGGTATCTTATTTTACCTCAGAAGAAGGAATACAACCAAGAGGAGAAGAGATAAAAGTGACAAGAAGGTATTATGCTCTTGTCCCAGGTGAAGAAGGATATACCAAAAGAGATTATGCAGAAGGGGTTTACCAAGGAATGCCCATTCTTGTGGAAACAGAGGTGATTCCCTCTCGAAGCTTTAGGTATGTGGTTATTGAAGACCCCATTCCTTCAGGATGTGAAGTTGCTAAAGAAGAAACCTTTATAGTGGATGGAAGAAGGATAAGAAATCCGTGGTGGATGGCAAGGGAGATTCATGATGATAGAGTAGCATTCTTTATCTATTACCTTTCATATCCCAGAAAGTTTTATTATGTATTAAAACCAAATATTAAAGGGAGGTTTCATGTAATGCCTACAAAGGTATACCCAATGTATTATCCTGAAATACAGGGGAACTCAGCAGAGATAATCTTAGATGTAAGATGATATTTCTTCTATTTTTCTTTACCCCCTTTGACGGATACTGCATAGTAGATGTCCATTCAGGGGAAATAAAAGAGGTTTATAATCCCCAGGTGGTCTTCGGAGAGAGATTTCCAGTGGGTTCTTTGTTTAAAGTATTTTTATTTCTTGCTTTTGATTATGAAGAGAGATATTTCTGTAAAGGAGAAGACACCCTGGAAGGGAAAAAATACAGATGTTCAGTAAGAGATGGTCATAAAGAGGTCTCCATAGAAGAAGCATTTGTAAAATCCTGTAATCTTTTTTTTCTATCCAAAACAAAAAAAGAGTGGCTTGATAGCCTAAAAAGATTTATAAAAAATCTTAAGATTACCAAAAAAGTAGGAGCAGATATTCCAGGAGAGAAAGAGTCTTATTTGAACATAAATAAAGACAACTTTTATGAAGTGATAATGGGGCAAGGAAAGGATGTTATGTTTACTCCTATTTCTATTCTTACGCTTTTTTCGGGAATTGCAAATGATGGAACTGCCATAAAGCCGTGGCGATACAAAAAATCTTCTTCAGTGATTTTTGAAATACCGGATAAAAAAAGATTGCAAAAACTTAGACATCTTTTAAGACTCGTTACCAAGCAAGGAACTGCAAAGGTACTTAAAGATACAGATATTTCCGGAAAAACAGGAACAGCAAGATGGATTAAAGGATGGAGAACATACGGGTGGTTTGCAGGATACTTCCCATTTTACTCACCCAGATATGCAGTGGTGGTATTTCTACATAAAGGAGAAGGAAAGGACGCTGCAGAAATAACCAAAAAGATAGTGGAAAGATTTAAAAAGAAGAATGGAGTTTCTACTCTTTTCAATACTCGTCAGTATTAGACTCTTTTCCAATGTAAAAGAGTTTGATAGAATAGAGGTAGGAGGTTCTAACATAGTGGAAGTAGTGCATGGAAGTATTTATTTTAAAGATAAAAAAAGGGACTCTCTCTATTTCCCAGAGGCTGGCAGGATAAGGATATTTTCTAAAGGAAAGAAGGTAAAAGAAAGAAGGTATAGAGGAAGTCTGGTCATAAAAAAAGTAAAAAAGGAAGTGGTGGTAATTAATTGTTTATCACTGGAAGAGTATCTTTACGGGGTGGTGGGAGGAGAAATGCCAAAGGCAGGCATAGAGGCTTTAAAGGCACAGGCTGTCGTTTCAAGGACATTTGCCATAAAAAACCTAAAAAGACATGGAGAGTACGATTTCTGTGATTTAACGCATTGCCAAAATTATAAAGGAATGGAGAGTGAGACGGAAGCATCGATAAGAGCCGTGGAAGAAACAAAGGGAGAGGTGCTTTTTTATAAAGGAGAACTGTGTGATGTCTTTTATCACTCCACCTGTGGAGGAAAGACAGCAGAATCGAGTTCAATCTGGGAAAAGAAGAAAAAGCCATACCTTGTATCGGTTGATGATGCTGATAACTGTAAAAACTCTCCCTTTTACCATTGGAAATTAAGTATTTCAAAAAAGGACCTGGAAGATATATTGAAAATTGAAGGTATAAAAAACATAAAGACAGAAGAAAACGAGGATGGGAGAGTAAGAAGTGTAATAATTGAAGGAAGAGATAGAAAAAGAAGAATAAAAGGATGGGATTTTAGAATGCTTATCTGCAAAAAATTGGGATGGAGTTCCTTAAAAAGTAGTGCCTTTAATGTGAAGGTTGAAAGGGATAGAGTGGTATTTTATGGGAGAGGTCTTGGACATGGTGTGGGATTGTGTCAATGGGGCGCTAAAGGACTTGCAGATAAAGGATACACTTACCAAGAGATTCTTAAGCACTATTTTCCAAATACAGAGGTTAAAAGATGGAAGTTTTAGTATTTTCCTATCTTATGAATTTTGGACATATAAATATAATCTCAGAAGATGTGGTTCCCTTTTATGTGGTTTCTATTATTCAGGATGCAGATAAAGAGGTGAGAAAGATACTTGATGTAGAAAAAAGGGATTTTTCCATCGTGTTTTTAAAGAGTACTCAAGATTTTGTTCTTTATACTCACGGAGAGTGGTGGTATGGAGGTATAGTAAGAAAAGATACTATCTACCTTCAATCTCTTGGTTTGCTTTTAAAAAAGAGGATTTTTAAAAAAATAGTGTTGCATGAAATAGCCCATATCTATCTTAGAGAGTTTAATCTCCCAAGATTTATAGAGGAGGGTATATGTATATACATTGCAGGTGAAAACTGTGTAGGATACGATAAGAGGTATAGACCAGAAGAAATAAAGCGCATGCTTTTGAGTAAGGACAAGGAAAGGTATCTTGAGGGATTATGTGCTGCCTTTAATTATGTAAAAGAACTTATAAAAAATCATGGTTTGAAAAATATAATAAAAGAAAGGAGGTTTGAATGAAAAAGGTGTATATTATTGGAGGAGCGATTGTTATTTTTGGGTTTGTTTCTTATTTTGCTCTTTCCTGGACTCCCTCATTGGCTCATAGGGTTTCCTCCATTGAAGAACTTTTACCTGCAGACTGTAAGGGATATGTAGTTGTAAATGTAAAGGAGTTAAAGAGATTTCTTAACAAAACCTCCTTTTATAAAAAAATGAAAAAGATGCATATAGATAAAGAAATACAGGAAATTCCTTTATTCAAAAAACTGAACCAGAAGACAAAAGGAAGGTTCTTCTCTTTATTAGGAAGTGAGTTTGTAGTGGGTTTTTATAAGAAAGGATATATCGTTGTTTCAAAACCTTCCTGGTGGATGAGAATTTTCTGGAGAGGTATAAGAAATGAAAGAACCAGATGGTATTCTGGATTTTTTATCCATGCCAGCTCTAAGGAGTTGATGGAAAGGTTCATAAAGGTTAATTCAACCAAGGATGGAGAATATGAAAAGCCGGAAGAAAAAGATAAGGGATGGATTATAAGAGGTAAGATTAAAAAGGGAAATACTATTCTGAATTATGAAAATCTCTATTTTACCATCACAAATGAAGGAAAAGGGACTGTAATTATTGATAAACCCGGAGGAATCTTAGGGATTATCCTCTTGGGTGAGTTCTGGTTTGAGAATCCCTATGTTCCAAAGAATCCTATCCTGTATATCAGTTTAAAAAATGTGGATATGGAAGAGGTATGGAGGGAACTCAAGAAAAAAAGAAAAAGTAACATAATGGAAAGTTTCTTTTCTTCCTTAGGTAATAAGGTTTTTCTTGTTTTTACAGGTTTTAATGAGAAAAAAATGTATCATGCATATAAACTTATCCTTGGATTTTCGGTAAAACGAAAATTTTCAAAAGAGGATTACGAAGATTTTGGAACATGGTTTTTTAAAGGAAAAGGTAGAGAAAAAGAGATAAATGGGGTATCGGTTATCCATTTTGAGGAGAAGGAATACAAACCTTCGGTTTATATGTATATAAAAGATGGATACCTCTTCTTAACCACAGATTCCTCTTTTATAGGAACAAAGGGAGCAGAAGTAAATAAAGGATTTTATTTTGATATTCAAAGTTTTAAAAAGGAGTTCATAAAGTATCTTTTGTATCTTGGAGCCAAAAGTCCCTACTTTACAGAAAAAGATGTAAAGGAAAAGATAATCCCGGTTATTGAAGCAGTTAGCACCAGAGGAATAAGAATGGAAAAGAAAAAAGAACCGAATGTGTTAAAGTTAAGTTTTATCTTGGAGTTTTAAAAGGAGGTTCTTATGTGGATTTTTTGGATTATTTTTGCCGGGTGGTCTTATGAAAAGATAGGAAATGGGGGCTCAGGTTTCCAGGGAGTAAGAGCGGGAGAGGGAAGGAATGATGGAATAATAAGGATATATGGAGCATGTGACGATTATCATGCTTATGAGTTTAGCTGGGATGATACCGGATGGGTTAAGGTGGATATGGGGGCAGCAACCGGTTCCATGCATGATGTTGGGGTTGGAAAAGCAAGGAATGACGATACTATAAGGGTTTATGGTTCACCGTGGGCAAACGAATTCTGGGAGTTTACATGGGATGGAACCGGATGGAGAAAAGAGTTTGTAGGAGATCCAGGAAATTACAATTATGGAGCAGTGGTTGCACCAGGAAGGAACGATGATACTCTAAGAATATATACTGGAATAAATACAGGGAGAATAATAGAGTTCACCTACCGAAATGGAGCATGGAGTATGGATTATGTAGGAGGGTCTTCGGATGCCAATAACTCAATGCATGATGTATGGGTGGATTATGGAAGAAATGATGATACTTTGAGAGTTTATGGAGCATGCACTGATGGAAGGTTATGGGAATGTACCTGGGATGGGACAAAATGGAACTCTTTGGTTATAGACCAGATATCCACACTATTCTGGGGAGTGATTGTGGCAGAAGGAAGAAACGATGGGGTAAAACGAGTTTATGCATGTACTGGTGCAGACCCTGCCCATGGAGGACCAGAAGAAGGGAGAGTTTTTGAGTATACCTGGAATGGTGAGACATGGGAAAAGGAAGAAGTAGGGCTCTGCCCCAAACATCTTTATGGAATTACCGCAGGAGCTGCAAGGAACGATGGAATACAGAGAATATATGTAGGAGGGGGAGATGGATATGTATATGAGTTTACATACACAGATACCGGATGGGTTACTGAAAATATAGGAGGTCCAGGAGGAGCATGGTGGTTTCATGACCTTATTGTTGAGAGGGGAAGAAATGATGATACATTAAGGGTGTATGCTGGATGTGGGGATCACTATATATATGAATTTACCTATAGACCAGATGCAAAAATCCTTGTTGAACCCGACCAAGAGGATTCTACATACGCAGGAGTCCCTGTGAGGTATGAGTTATGGGTCTATAATCTTGGAACAGGAGGTGATACAGTAGATATCACCTTTACCGATAAGCTTTCTTGGATAATAAGGATATATGATTCCACAGAAAACCCATTAAAAGACAGTGATGGAGATGGGACTCCTGATGTGGGATATCTTCTGCCTCACGATTCCTGCAAAATATTTGTAGATGTCATATCTTCCTTAAATGCGACTGCAGGAAGCACCGATACCACAATAATATTTGGATACTCAAGTTTGGCTCCTCAGGTTTATGACACGGCAATCCTTATAACAAGGAT
This sequence comes from uncultured bacterium, assembly GCA_964623485.1. Taxonomy (GTDB): domain Bacteria; phylum Hydrothermota; class Tepidihabitantia; order B3-TA06; family CAYQJV01; genus CAZUTC01. Next base: position 11,122 of record CAZUTC010000031.1, read on the forward strand.
AAAGGAGAAAGCAGAAATATCAGTATATCCGGATCAGGAAGATTCAATTCTCGGAGGAGAAAGTATAGATTATTATTTATGGGTGAAAAATAATGGAAACTTTGAAGATGTTATTGATTTAACCACCTTGGGAACTCTTCCATCATGGAAGGGAGAACTGCTTGATTTAAAAGGGTCTCCGCTTTCGGATACGGACCAGGATGGGATTCCAGATATCGGTCTCCTTGAACCATATGGGGATTCAGCAGGGTTTATCTTAAGAATCACAGCACCAGAGGATGCTTTAGCAGGAACCCAGGATACCACATTCGTCAAAGGAAGTTCAAGTAAGTCGGAGGCAGAAGATGCAGCAAGGATAATTACCCGAATAAAAACAGTGCCAAAAGTAATAGTTGAACCGGATAGAAAAGATTCCACCCAAGCAGGGGTTCCAATTACTTATGAACTTTATGTAATAAATCAAGGAAATGGTCCTGATTGTATTGATGCCCTCTTAAATAAAGGACATCCAACATGGAACTATAGAATTCTTGATTCTAATATGGTTCCTCTTTCTGATACCGATGGAGACGGTATCTGGGATTTTGGTATAATGGATGGATTTGGAGATACCGTTAAGTTTTATCTTGAGATAACCTCTCCTTTGGATGTTTCGGATGCATTTGATACAACATATGTTATAGGTGTGTCTTCTTTAAAAGAGAATGTAAGGGATAGCGCTAAAGTGATAACAAAGATCATGCGAGTACAGCTTTTGTGTGAGCCCGATACAGTCGGTATAACCCAAGGAGAAAAAGTTACATATAAGATGAGAATAATAAATAAAGGAAACCTTAAAGATAGTTTTAAACTCAAATGCCTTTCCTGTTTGGGATGGGATTATGAGATTACAGATTCTCTTGGTGGTTTGTTAACCCAGACCCCAGAGATCATGCCAGAAGATACTTTCTATTTTTACTTATCAGTAACCCCCCCTCAAAGAATAGGAAGCCTCGTAGGAGAAGTAATCAGAAGCATTGATGAGATAGATTCTATCTTTGCATTTTCCTCCTTGGATACTTTAATTTATGATGTCGCAGAAGTGAAAACCCTTTTCATTCCAGTACTGGATATTCACAATTATCCAAATCCATTTGAAGAGAATACCACATTTATATTTAACATTCCGGAAAAAGGGAAGGCAACCCTTTTACTATTCAACAGAGCAGGAGAGCATATTGTAACACTTTTTAGAGATAAGGAGTATGAAAGAGGAGTGGGGTATAGCTGTTTCTGGGATGGAAAGACAAAATTTTCAAAAGATGCCTCTCCAGGACTTTATCTTTATGTATTTAAATTTACTCCCTCTGAAGGGAGAACAAAAACGATAATCAAAAAGGCATTAAAGGTTAAGTAAGAAAGGAGGATATATGATTATAAAAACAGAGTTGGGAGATGTTACCGAGATAAAGACTCCTTTGCTTGTTGTAAATATTTTTGAGCAGGTTAAAGAACCAAAGGGAGCCACTAAGGCTATAGACCAAAAATTAGAAGGTTATATAACAAGGTTAATCCATGAAAAGGAGATAACAGGTAAAAAAGGTGAGACAGTAATAATTCATACCCAGAATAAACTGCCTGCAGAAAGAGTAATGGTTCTTGGACTTGGAAAACCAGAGGAGTTTGACTTGGACACCGTTAGATTTGTCTCTTACCGAGCTGCAGAGGAAGCAAAGAAAAGAAGAATTCCGAAGTTTTCCACTATTCTACATGGAGGAGGGGAAGGGGGAATAAACCCGGAATACGCATCCCAGGGTATTGTAGAGGGAGTATTACTTGGACTGTATAAATTTAAAAAATATATCAAAGGGGAGGATTTTGAAGTTGAGGAAATGAAAATAGTAGAAAGGGAAAAAGAAAAGATAGAAAAGATAGAGAAAGGTATACGAGTAGGGAGAATATTAGCAGAATCCCAAAATATAGCAAGGGATTTTATAAATGAACCAAGTAATGTTTTAACCCCTGAGGAGTTTGCAAAAAAGGTTAAAGAGATGCTTGAAAGAGTAGGGGTGGAAGTGGAAGTTTTTGATGAGAAATGGCTTGAAGAGAAGAAAATGAATCTCATCCTGGGAGTCGGAAGAGGTAGTGCATACCCTCCAAGATTGATAATAGCAAGATATAGAGGAGATGAAGATTCAAAGAAGTGGTATGGAGTTGTTGGAAAAGGAGTAATGTTTGACAGTGGAGGAATATCTCTAAAGTCTCCTTCTGGGATGGAGACAATGAAAGGGGATATGGCAGGAGGAGCCATTGTTTTTTCAGTGTTGCATGGGATTGCAAAACTGGGTATTAAAAAGAATGTAATGGGAGTTGTGCCCGCTGTTTTTAACCTTCCGGATGGAAGGGCAATAAAGCCAGGAGATATTCTGCAGGGATACTCTGGAAAGACAGTGGAAATAATATCCACAGATGCAGAGGGAAGGTTGATACTTGCTGATGCTCTTTCCTATGCAGAGGAAGCCGGAGCAGACCCCATAATAGATATAGCAACCCTTACCGGAGGATCTATAGTTGCACTTGGAGATGTGACATCCGCTGTTTTTTCAAATGACAAATCGCTTGTTAATATGATAATAGAGGCAGGAAAGTTTACAGGAGAGAGGTTCTGGGAAATGCCTCTTTTCCCTGAATATCGAGAGCAGATGAAAAGTATATACGCAGATATTAAAAATAGTGGAGGAAGAAAAGCATCTCCTATAACTGCATCCATTTTTTTAAAAGAGTTTATAAAAAAAGCAAAATGGATGCATATAGATGTCGCAGGAAAGGAAATATACGATAAAGATAAAGGATACATAAAGAGAGGAGGAACCGGGATAGGGACAAGAAGCCTTATCCATCTTTTTACCAAGATATGAGAGTAGTTATTGGAATGAGTGGAGGAGTTGATAGTAGTGTAGCAGCCTATTTACTGAAAAAAAGTGGTTTTGAGGTCTACGGAGTGCTAATTGAGCTGGGAGAAACCAGCTGCTGCAGCATACCTAATGCAGAAAGAGTAGCAGTGAAACTTGAGATTCCTCTTATAAGGGTTAATAGAGAAAAAGAGTTTAAAAAAAAGATTATAAACTACTTCATCAAAGAGTACAAGAAGGGAAGAACTCCAAATCCATGTGCCCTGTGTAATAGGGATATAAAGTTTAAAACTCTTATGCAGTATGCCAAGGATATAGGGGCAGATAAAATAGCCACCGGACATTATGCAGAAATTGAAAAGGGATTCTTAAAACCAGGAAGGGATAGAGAAAAATCCCAGGAGTACTTTCTCTGCCTCATTGAAAAAAAGCATCTTAAAAATATACTCTTTCCCCTTGCAGATAAGACAAAAAAAGAGGTTCTACAAATAGCTAAGAAGGAGGGATTACTGGACCAAAGGAGAGAAAGCCAAGATGTATGTTTTTTAAAAGAGGAAAGAGCCCCAAGCTTCTTGGAGAAAACCTTTGGTGTAAAAGAAGGAGAGATAAGAACCGAAGATGGAAGGGTACTTGGAACCCACAAAGGCTACTATCGATTTACCATAGGACAGAGAAAGGGAATAGGAGTGGCATTTCCAAAGCCGCTGTATGTAAAAAAGATAATACCTAAGGAGAATACTGTGATTGTTTCAACAGATGTTTCTTTTAAGAAAATGGTGGTGGAGACTCCCAATTTTTTTAAAAATATAAAGGATGAAAAGACAAAGGTGAAAATAAGATATAAGCATCAACCTGCTCCAGCTTGGGTTAAAAGAAGAGGAAACCTTTTATATGTTGAGTTCTTAAGCCCTCAAAAAGCAGTTACCCCAGGACAGATTGCCTGTTTCTATGATGAAGATGAGAAGGTTATAGCAGGTGGAATAATTAAAAAAGGGCTCTAAAATTGTCATAGGCCGGGAGTTTGTTATCACCCCATGAAGTAATTATATCCGAACTTACCTCATCTAATATAATACCTCGGAAACATCGCAAACTTTTCGTTTAAGAGTATTTTACTCAACTTTTCTACGCATGTCTTTCCGTTTATACCTTCACCAAAATGAGGTCTTTTAACATTATAAACATATTGCCATTCTTCCATTATATTCTTCAGGATTTTAGCCTCCCCCCTAATCTGTCTGCAGCAAATCTCATCTTTAATACCCCATCTCCTTAACCATAATGTTACCAGAATCA
>CAZUTC010000032.1:0-14955 GCA_964623485.1 uncultured bacterium
ATATAAATGACTGAAATAACCTAATACCCAAGGAATAAAAGTGGTTAAAATAAAAATTAAACCCACAATAAAAGAGAGTATCGATGCTTTCCTCGCCCCTATTACAATGGGAATGGTTTTCGCCTTCCTTCTTTTATCTCCTTTCATATCCTCAATATCTTTTATTATTTCCCTTGTAAAATGAAAGAAAAATACCATGAGCATGGGGAATACTAAAAATTTAAACCCTCCTCTATAAGATGCAACAAATAAAAAAACAGCAGAGGAAATAGCAGAAACCAGAATATTTCCTATTAAAGGCATTTTTTTAAAGAAATAGTTATAAAGAAAAAGTAAAAGGGATACGGATAAAGCTATAAAGAATGCATACATGCTTACAAATATAGAAAAGATAATCCCTATTAAAAAAAGTAACACCCCATAGATAAAAGCAGTACTTTCTCTTATTCTCCCTTTAGCAAGGGGTCTTTCTGGATGTATTATTTTATCTATTTCCCTATCAAAAAAGTCATTTAAAACATTTCCTCCTGCAGTGATTAACCCAACAGATAAAGCCGCGAAGAGGTCTTTTATAGATAATCCAACCCCCTTTGAAGAAAGATATACTGCAACTCCCCAGGAAAAAAAAGCAATTAAAAGGTTTAAAGGTCTTGTAAGAATAAAGTAATCCATTAAAACCTAAGGATTGATTGAATCTTTAAAATAAATAAGCTTTCGTCTTCTCCTCTGGTATGGTCCTTATTATAAACATTTTTAATTCCAGCTTCAACCCTTTCGTAAAAACGCCCTATAAAAAATATTGTTCCTATCTTAAGCAATATGGATGTCTCCACCACACCCGAAGGAAAGGGAGGATATATTTCTCCTTTTTCTTCGGTATAATCCACCCATATACTCCCTTCACCTTTTCGCCTGTGTTGAATAAGGGCAAAAATTCTATTATACTCCTTTATAAATGGCAAGGAAATTTCAAGGGAGAGTATATCTCCGTCAGGACCCAAAAAATGTCCAAGAAGCCTTCCTCTTATGGTATAGTTATTTTCATCTATTCGGTGAGCGTATACCCACTTCTGTATTGCTGTATACTCTGCCCTAAGTCTTATTTTTTTAAACTGGGTTATAAAAACTCCTGCAGTAACTCCAAGCTTATCAGGACTGTCCCTTTCGTAAGAGAAATCATCCACAAGTAACTCGGTGTAAATTCTGTTTTTATTGAAATAATAAGAGATATCAGCAGACCACACAATATTATGGTCCGTTCGGTTGTTCCATTGAAGCACATAGTAGAAGGCAACCGGATTCAAATAGATAGGGAAAAAATAGTCTGACATCACCACTCCCTCTGAGACCCCTATCCTCAGTCGCCTTGTCCGGTATGCCAGCCTGTGAAATGCGAAGTATCTTCCCCTCTCAAGAAATCCCAGCATATAATAAAATTTGAGATATCTCAAAATATCCACATAATAACCAGCCTGGTCAATTCCTACCGGAGATGAAAGAAAGAGACCATCCTGCCAGAAGTGACCAATTGAGGTTCTCGCTCTCCCTATAAATACCTTAAACCATGAAAAATTCATACTTATTCTTGCCTCAGGAATTTCTACAATTATTTTTTCTTTCCATGGTTTCCCATCAAAGGAAAGTGTATCAAAACCCTTAAAAAAGTTGGCTCTATGTAAAGCAGTATACTCAAGATTTCTAAGTTTCCCATAAATTAGAAAATTACACCTGAATAAAAACGAGTCAGGGTAAAAAACTACTTGAGGATAAAATCGTAAGGCTTTTTCTTTCACCCCCTTAAAATATCTTTCAAGATAATTCAAGTAAAACCTTTCCTCCTCAATTTCAGGATTTCTTATCTTAGATTTTAGAACCTCAAAGGAGTATGGAGCTACTTCCGGAATATTCAATACATTTCTTGCATCCAAATAATCAAGCATAAATAAAAAATCTTCATCCAAGGGTATCAAAAGGAACAAAAAATAAATCATAAAAATTTGTTAAGGAACTTCACATGGAGCTTTGTATCCTCTATTTTGTTTTCCGGTATACCAAGGGAGAGTTCAAGAAAAAGAAAGCCATAATCCAGATAAACTCCAGGACCATAAGAATACACAAACTTTTTAGAACCTATCAATCCTATATCAAAAAATAAAAAAATAAAATTTTTTAATTTCAAATAATTTTGTTGCCAGAAAATAAAGGAGGAAGAGACAAACTCTCCTTCATAATAACCTCTTATGGTGGAGGCTCCGCCGGCTCGCAGGCGTTCTAAGGAGGTAACCTTTTTTGCTTTAATTTTATAAAGACCATTTTTTATTTCAAAAAATCCCTTTTTAAACTCTGTTTTCGCCCATCCTAAATAAAAATCTTCGCCATAATTCAAACCAAATTCCGTGTTTTTAAACCGCAGTCCAGCCTCGGCAAATCTCCTTTTATTATAACCCTCCTCATCCTTTAAAATCCTCATACCACTTCCCCAGAAAATCTCAATTTCTTTTTTTATATGATAGAACAGTCCTACCTTATCTTCAAACATCATTGAAATCGTATCCTGTGAAAGAAACATTCCACTTCCATATACTCCCAAGGGAAGTCCAAAAAACCATCCCGTCCTCCCATTTACCTCGTACTTTTTATAATCCTTTCCATAAGATATCCATTCAAGTCCAAATCTCTCTCTATATCCAAGGAAATTTTCAAGCTGAACATCAAGCATTCCCTGGAGTTGTTCTTTATAAGAAATTACCCCTTCTATTTCATTTCTTCTATCCTCACTTCCATAAAATCTTATAAAATACCTTTTCCCCTGTTTGACGATACTGAATGAATCAATGTGTATCCCTGTTTTTTTAAGTTCTTTTATATATCTTTCTACCGTAGTATCTCTATACCATGTTGGAGAAAATCCTATCATTCTTTTTAAAATTTTGTTTGAGGTATAAATATGCTTAGAAAATTCTATTTCATGAATAAAGACCTTCTCTCCAGAGTGAATGGATATAACTGCATGGGAAGGGAAGAGTTTTTCTATCTTTGCCCAGGAAAAGGGATAACCTTTATTTGAAAACTCTCTCAATACATCTTCTATATACTTCAGGGAGTCTAATGGAACATTTCTGATAAATATACTCAGGATAAAAAGAGATAGGGTTTCCATTGGGGAGGGGGATTGGATATGGACCTAAGAACAAAGGTAAAGTAATGAGGTTTTTTGGGTTTTTTTAATAATCTCATCCCTGCCTGGGCAGGGGTCCTGTTTCCCTTTTTTGTATTACATTCTTCACATGCACACACAAGATTTTCCCATACATCCTTCCCTCCCTTCTCCTTGGGTATAACATGGTCTATGGTCATTCTTGTTTTTTGTTTTCCACAGTATTGACATGTGTAGTTATCTCTTTTCATCACATTGGTCTTTGTAAGAGGAATCTCCTTTCTCTCCACCTTTACATAATAGTTTAGCCTTAAAACCAGAGGTAGTGGAAGAGCCATTGATACTGATCTTACCATTATTCCATTTGCTTTCTCTATCATCTCAGCCTTTCCTAAGAACAAGAGGGTAATTGCCCTTTTAGCATGACAGACCGTAAGGGGCTCGTATGTCTGGTTTAAAACAAGAACCTTTCTATCTAAAACATTCCCGATGTTATTTACCTCCTTCTTTAAACCAGATTTCCTTTTCACACCTTTTTTTAAGCTTTGTAAGGTACTCAATCTTTTTATTCGCATACGAAGAAAAATTGGGGTCTCCTTTTATCTTGTAAAAATAGGAGAGTGCAATTTCACAGTATCTTTTCCCTTCCTTCCACTTTTTTATTTTAGCAGCATAAACTGCTTTCTGGGTATACAGCTCCCCATAAAGAGCAAAAGCCGGGGGATAATCCTTTTGAATTTGAAGGATCTCTTTAAGTACACTATCTGCCTTTCCAAAACTTCTTGTAGTGATATATAAATCTGCAAGGTGCAATCTTACTGCAGGGTCGTGTGGCTTTATCTCCACTGCTTTAATAAAATATGCCTTTGCCTTTTTATAATTTCTTCTCCTTAGATACATCTCTCCAAGCTTTACCAGTATATCTGTATCATCCGGTTTTTTAGAAAGTATAAACTCATAATGTTCCTTTGCTTTTTTATAATTTTTTAACTCCACATAAATATCTGCTATCTTTTCCCTAGCAATTATATCTTCTGGATATCTCTCTATTATGAGAAGGAGATTCTCAAGTGCTTCCTTATATCTCTTCTGTTTTAAAAGGAAATCTGCATAATGGTTTCTTAAAGCAAGATCATCGGGATTTACCTGGATACCTTTTTTATAGATGGAGTCTGCTTTATATTTTTTCTCCATCCTTTCATATGCCTTGGCAATACCTAAGTAAAAATCTGTCTCAGTGGAATCATGTTTTAATCCTTCTTCATATATTAGAATAGCACTATCGCATTTCCCTATCGCAAGATAAACACCTCCAAGCCCAAGATAACCACTTACACTGTCAGGGTGTAGTTCTATGGCTCTTCGATACATATCTTCTGCATTGCTAATATCTCTCAAATCCTGATAGGTTCTTGCAGCCCCAATTATTGCAGCATAAAGGGTAGAGTCTATTTTAATTGCTTCCAAGAAGTTCTCAAGGGCTCTCTCATAATTCTTCCTCCGGTAGTATTCAACTGCTATACTTACATACTCTAAAGCTTTCCTTCTCTTCAGGCTGTCTTTTTCTATTTTACCGGTTCCTTCCTTCTCCACCGTAGGAGCGGGTACGCACATATTAAAAATCACACCTATCAAAAATACAGAAAACAAAACATAAATTATATTTCTCATCCTTTCACCTCCATGGTTTTTAAAGTTTAATGGAGCCGACGGGATTCGCATCGATACTTCGCACGAAACCCGAGGCTCCTTAATGGAGCCGACGGGATTCGAACCCGTGACCTTCGCGCTGCCAGCGCGGCGCTCTCCCGGCTGAGCTACGGCCCCATATTAAATTTTATATTTGTTTTCTTACATGTCAAGAAAATGCAAATTCCATAACATATTAGCTAAAAATATTTATTACTTTTCTCTAACGACTGGAAGGGTAACCCGAAATACCGACCCCTCACCCAGTTTACTCTTTACCTCTACCTTACCTCCTAAAATCTCAGCGAATCTTTTTACAATGGTAAGCCCTATGCCTGCTCCATATGTTCTCCTCGTATCTTCCAATTCCACCCTATAGAAGGGTTCAAAAATCTGTAGAAGCTTATCCTCTGGAATTCCTGTTCCAGTATCCTTAACTTCCAGTATATAATTCTTATTATATACCCGTGTTTTTATAATTATTGAACCTTTTTTCTTGTTATATCTTATTGCATTATCAATAAGATTAATACAGATACTTTCTACTGCATCAGGGGATGCAATAATTTTCGCATTCCTTGCCTTTAACTCTGTGTAAATATTTATCTTTTTCTCCAAAGCTTTTTTTCTCATCATACTTATAACCCTCTCTACAATTGCATCTGGGTTCAAAACCTTTTTCTCCACGGATAAAACCTTAGCAAATGACATACTGAAACTTAGCAATCTTGTTATAAGAGTTCCCAGTTTCTCAGACTCACTGATTATAGTATTTACCAGTTCTCTATACTCCTTCTCTTTTTGGGGAAAAGACATCCTCATCAATTCTGCAGTAGCCCTTATTATCGTAAGGGGGGTTTTTAATTCATGGGAAAGAGAGGCAATGATTCCCGATTTAAGATTTTCAAACTCTTCTGCAGCCTTTCTTGCCTTTATCTCTACCTCCATTGCCCTTGCATTGGAAACTGCCACAGCAACTTGGGATGCAAATACCTTTAGCATCTCCTTATCCTCTTCGGAAAAGGCATTCTTTTTAAAAGAAGTAAGGCCCAAAGCTCCCAAGCATTTATCTTCAAATATCACAGGCACATAGAGCAAAGATTTAGTAGAAACTTTTCCATTATACTTCACTCTTTTATCCTTCTCTACATCTTCAGAAATAAGTGCCTCTCTATTTTTCACCACCCATCCCGGATGTCTTTCCAGGGCTGTCTTTTCTCTCTTTCTTATCTCCTTTGCTGAAATTCCGGTAAATGCCACTGCCTCCATTTTCTTTTTCCCCTCATCATAAAGATAAAAAACTGCCTGGTCGTAATCAGTGAGATTTTTTATCCCAGCAAGAACGGTCTTTCCCAACTTCTCTATACTCAAAAGTTTTGAAATCACATAAGAAGTATATATCAATGTATTTAATTTATTTATTTCATGTTTTAAAAGTGCATGGGTCTTTAGTATATCAATCCAGTATCCTGCCATTTCTGCAAATATCAAGGCATAGGATGAGGTCTCCTTTGAAGGAATACTTCCATCCACCGGATCATCGAACATGATAACGCCCATTAAACTTCTGGAAGGGGAGTAAATGGGAACCAAAAACATGTCTCTTGGATGCCACCCTCCTTTTTTATAGATAATGGGAGGTATGTACTCTCCCTCCTCTACCTTTTTTGCTATCTCCTCCTCATGGGATATAAAGTAAGCATCTCCATGTTTATACTTGGGATTTAAGAACTCTCTAATTTTTTCTCCGGTTATTACCCTTTTCTTAAGTCTTGAAAGGGCATTTTTGGGAATTCCGTAAGCTCCCACCAAACCAAATATTCCATTCTCAACAACCCTTATTAATGCGATTTTAAAACCCGTTGCCTCTGCTGCTCCCTTTGCCAGTTCATTTAAATTCTCTTCAAGAGATCTTTCAAGGGAGATTCTTCTTTCGGTTTCAAGAATCTTTTCAAGCACATATGTTCTTTTCCTTAAGCCCTCTTCAAGAGTTTTCCTTTTGGTTATATCTGCAACAATCCCCAGCATCCCGGTAACCTTTTTCTTTTCTATTATTGGCATTCCCACCACAGTAGCATATATCTTCTTACCCCATAAAGAGGTATACTCGCTTTCAAAACTCACCAATTCCCTTTTGAGAAGCACTCGTTTAAATTTTTGGGTTGCATTTACCTTCTTAAGAGTGGGAAGCTTCAATACATTCAGACCCTCTGTTTTTTCCCTCCCTGGGCTTCCCATAATTCTAATAAGGGCAGGATTTGCCGCTATAATATTCCCCTTTTTATCTGTAACAAAAATTCCCATGGGACTTTTTTCAAATATCATCCTAAACATTCTCTCTTTCTCCTTAGCTTCCTCTTCAAGTTTTATCATCTCAGTAACATCATAAGATACTCCAATGGTCCCGAGCTCTTCTCCACAGGGTGACAGGAATCTATCCACAAAAAGATTTATATATATCTCCCCTTTTTTCTTATGCCTTACTTTTACTACTTTTGGACCTGAATAACCCTTTTCTCTTACCTCCTTAAGTATACTTTTCATTTCTCTCCTATGAGGATAAAAAGAGGAAATTGGTTTTCCTATCACATCCTTTATTTTGTATCCTGTTAATCTCTCTGCTCCTCTGCTCCAGTAAACAACCCTTCCTTTTTTATCAACAATAATAATGGCAACATTCTCTGCCTTCCCCAACGAGGAAAGTTCCTTAAACTTATCCTCTAATTTGGGCTTTCTGTAGGATCTCTTCGGCTCTTTTATCAACTCCTCCTGGTTATTAAAATTTATATCCTATCTTCCTTAGAAATTCTCTTCTTTCCTTTATATCCTCCTCCTTTTCTATTCCCTTTGGTTTAAAACCATCTATAACTCCTATTATTCCTCTTCCCTGTTCTGTTTCTACAATTACAACCTGTAACGGATTTGCAGTGGCTACAAATATTCCTACTATCTCTGGGACTTTTTTTAAAACATGTAGAATATTTATGGGATATGCATTTTCAAGCAAAAGCACAAAGGAATGTCCTGCTCCTATATTAAATGCATTCTTTGCAGCAAGTTCGGTAAGCTCAGGAGATGTCCCTTCCTTTCTTATAAGACACTTCCCCGAAGATTCAACAAATGCAAATCCAAATTTAATCCCAGGAACAGCATTAACAAGCGCTTCGTAAACATCCTCACATGTTTTTATAAAATGAGCCTGTCCAAGAACAACATTAACCTCTTCGGGTTTTTCAATTTTTATCAATTTAAACTCCATAATTCCTCCTAAAAATTTTAAATAGCAAAACTCCTGAGGACTTTTTATTATTAGAGAGCGTGTTTTAAAACCCAGACCTCTTGTTTCTGAGGAAGTGCCTCCTTTTTTATTTCTACCTCTTCATCCATTTGGCGTACATTTTCTTTTCCTTTTATAAAATCATCCACCGGAGCTATTGGAAATCCAAGAACCTCTGTTTTGAAATGCATTGGTATTACAATTTTGGGGGATAGTTTCTCTATCACTTCCCATGCCTGGGTTGCATCTATGGTATAGTAACCTCCTACAGGAATCAACAGTACATCAATCTCCCCTATCTCATTCTTTTGCTCCTCTGTTATCACATGTCCCAAGTCTCCAAGATGGCATATTCTTATCCCATCTATCTCCATTGTAAATACGGTATTTTCTCCTCTTTCTCTCCCTCCTGAAGGGTCATGCTTTGTAGGAACCCCTTTTATCTTTACTCCTTTTACCATCTTTTCTCCAGAACCCTTTACCACCTCCGGGTTCCCTCTTATCCCTTGCGTATAATTGTGGTCTTCATGCTCATGGGATACGGTTACGATATCTGCCTCTTCCTCTATGGGTTTGTAACCCACTGCCCCTCCATATGAACCTGATTTATAAGGGTCAGTAATTATTTTTAAACCTGTATCAGATGTTATTAAAAAACTTGCATGCCCAAGCCATTTAATCTTCATCCCTACCTCCTTTTATGAAACAGGATACACAGAAACCTTTTTCTTGCTCTTTCCTGCTCTTTCAAACTTTACATATCCATCTATCAGGGCAAAAAGGGTATCGTCTTTCCCTCTCTCCACATTTTTCCCTGGCAAAAATTTTGTTCCTCTCTGCCTTACCAATATATTCCCTGCCCTTACAAATTGATTCCCGAATCTCTTAATACCAAGTCTTTTAGATATACTATCTCTTCCATTTTTAGATACACCACCACCTTTTTTATGAGCCATTTTAACCTCCTTTCTACAAATTTATTAAATTTTATTCCTTTATTCAAAAAAGTCAAATTAAAAAGGGTAAAAGTTTAATTATCCTATAGTAAATATGTTAAACATCAATATAATATCTACAGTTTTTTGACAAAACTTTCACTTAAAGTATAATTCTTAGAAAGGAGGAAAAATGAGTGAGCCTTTTTGGGAAACAAGAATAACAAAAATAGAACCTAACCGAATTTATGTAAGAGGATATAGAATAGACAAGTTAATGGAGGAAAAAGAGTTTATTGATGGCATCTACCTGGTCATCTTTGGCACCCTACCTGATGAAAGGGTAAAAAAAGTTCTTAACGCAATACTTCTTTCCTGTATAGACCATGGAGTTACTCCTCCATCAACCCTTGTAGCGAGAAGTGTAACATCCACCGGAAATCCTTTGCATTGTGCTCTTGCTGCAGGAATACTTACTATATACAAGTATCATGGAGGAGCCATTGAGAACGCCATGAGACATTACCAGGAGATAAAGGAAATGGCATCAAAGGAAAAGAAAAGAATCGAAGAAGTAGCAGAGGAGTATGTGAGACAAAAGTTGGAAAGAAAGGAGATAATTTTTGGATTTGGACATAGATACCATACTGACGATCCAAGAACCAAAAAACTTTTTAAAATTGCAGAAGAAGAGGGATTCTATAGGGATTATTTAAAAATAGCAGAGGCAATAAAAAATGCAATAAAGAAGATAAAGGGCAGAGAGATTCCCATAAATGTAGATGGTGCAATTGCTGCGTTACTTTGTGAACTGGGAGTACCTCCTGAACTCGGAAACGCATTCTTTATCCTTTCAAGGATTCCTGGACTTATTGCCCATATATACGAAGAAAAAACTACCCAAAAACCCATGAGGAAAATAGATATAAATAAATGTGAATATAAAGGAGAGGTAAAGGATGACAGAGATTCATAACAAAATAGTAAAACTCTTCCCCCAGATAGAAAAAATTCAAGACCAAGAATTAAGAGAGAAGGTTATAAGATGTTGGGAAAGTATTTTAAAGGAATCTCTATTTTCTGCAGAGGATTTAGATAAAATTCCATTCACTCTTTTAATCCAGCCCTGCCCTTTTGACCTTGTTACCCATACAAGAGCAGTTACAGAAACATCGCTAAGGATTGCAGAGGTGATGGAAGAACTTTATGGAGATAGAATAAAGATAAATACAGACTACCTTATTGCCGGAGCCATCTTACATGATGTGGGGAAGGTTTTGGAATATTCAAAGGATAAAAATGGGTACAAGAAAAGTAAACTGGGTAGGATATTGAGACATCCAATCTTAGGTGCTTCAGTTGCCTATAAAATAGGAATTCCAGAAGAGATTGTGCATATAATTGCAGCTCATTCCAAGGAAGGAGAACTTGTGGAAAGAAGTCTTGAAGCAGTGATAGTGCACCATGCAGATTTTTTAAACTTTGAGCCTTTCAAGATATAAAATGGGTAAGACCTTTGCGGAGAAAATTTTGTCAAAAAAACAAAAAAGAGAGGTGAAGGTGGGGGAGATTATAAAAGTCTCTCCTGATTTTGTGCTTTCCCACGATAATACTGCTGCCATATCCCTGACCTTTAAAAAGATGGGAGGAGAAAAGGTAAAGGAGCCTTCCAAAATAGTGATTGTTCTTGACCATGTGGTTCCCGCCTCGGCTGTGGAGTATGCAAGGAACCATAAGCTTATAAGAGAATTTAGGGAAAAGAATAAGATACCATACTTTTATGATATAAACTCCAATGGAGGGATATGCCACCAGGTTCTTTCTGAAAAAGGGTTTGCATTACCAGGACTTGTAATTTTGGGGGCTGACTCCCATACAACAACATATGGAGCCTTTGGAGCATTTGCTGCTGGTATAGGGAGAAGTGAAGTGGCTGCAATTTGGGCTCTGGATGAAATATGGCTTAGAGTACCAAAAAGTATAAAAATAGAGATAAAAGGAAAATTAAGCAAAGGAGTTTATGCAAAGGATGTAATTCTTCATATAATTGGAAGTCTTGGAGCCGATGGGGCAAACTATATGTCAGTAGAGTTTACCGGGGAAGTAGTAAAAAAGTTCTCTATGGCTTCAAGAATGGTGCTTTCTAATATGGCAGCAGAGATGGGGGCAAAAAATGCATTCATTGCCCCGGATGAAAAAACCCTTGAATGGATAAGAAAAAGAGCAAAAAGAGATTACGAAGTTATACTCCCGGATTCTGATGCCCGATATGAAAAGATATATCAATTTGATGTTTCCTCCTTAGAGCCCCAGATTGCTGCTCCTCATACAGTGGATAATGTTTATTCTGTTAAGGAGTGCGAAGGAGAAAAAATAGACCAAGGAGTTATAGGAACCTGTACCAATGGAAGGCTGGAGGACCTTGAAGTCTCAGCAAAAATTTTAAAGGGCAAAAAAATTCATCCCAGAGTGAGGCTTCTCATCTTACCTGCCTCTTGGGAAGTATACCAGGAAGCAATGAAGAGAGGAATCTTAAATACTCTTATTGATGCGGGAGGTGTGATACTTCCTCCTGGATGCGGTCCATGCCTTGGAGCCCATCAGGGAGTTCTTGCAGAAAATGAGGTTGTTGTTTCAACATCAAACAGGAATTTCAAAGGAAGAATGGGTTCAAGAGATGCACGAATATTCCTTGCATCTCCTGCCACGGTTGCCTCTTCCTGTATCGAGGGGAAAATAACAGACCCAAGGAAATATATATAAATTAACTCCTATATACTTGTGATAGTTTTTAAAAGCTCTTCAAAACATCCTTCTTTTTCTATTTCTTTATTTTCTTTTCTTAATTTTATTCTATTATTTTTATAATATACTCTTTCTATTTTTCTTCTTTTTGCTTCTATGCGAATTTCGGCTATCTTAAGTATATTCTTTACTGGAGAAGGTAAAGGACCGAATCTGTCCCTTAGTTCTCTCTCTACATTTTTTATCTCCTCTTTTTTGTCTAAGGAGAGGATTCTTTTGTAAAACCTTATTCTTTCTTCAGGAAGTTTTATATAGCTTTCGGGAATAAATGCACTTATGTCTATGTCAAGTCTTGGATCTTTCAGGAGAGGTTCACCTTTAAGAATCTTCACCGCCTCATCAAGGAGTTTGAGATACAGGGAAAGACCTATCTCTCTGATGTGTCCGTGCTGTTCTGTTCCCAGGATATTCCCCGCTCCCCTTATCTCCATATCCCTTAAAGCTATCTGAAACCCAGCTCCAAGATATGAGTAAACTTTTATTGCAGCCAGCCTTTTTCTTGCATCTTCGGTTATTTTCCTTGGGGTGATGAATAAAGCGTATGCCTTTTTTTCTCCCCTTCCTACCCTTCCTCTTAACTGATGCAATTCAGACAACCCAAAAGTATCTGCCCTGTCAACAATTATTGTATTTAAGTCAGGTATATCCAGCCCAGCCTCCACAATGGCTGTGGATAAAAGCATATCGTACTTTTTGTCATAAAAATCATTGTATATTCTTGCAAGTTCCTCCTCTTGCATCCTTCCATGGGCTACTCCAATTTTTATTCCAGGGAGTATCCTCTCAAGTCTTTTGTATACTTTTGGAAGGGTTTCTATTCTGTTGTGTACAAAAAGTATAAGACCTCCCCTTGCCTTTTCTCGATATACCATTTCTTTTATAAGATTTTCATTCCATGGGGATATCTCGGTATGAACATCCTTTCTTCCAGGTGGAGGAGTATTTATAAGGGATATATCCCGAACTCCTGAAAGTGCCATATAAAGGGTTCTTGGAATAGGGGTTGCAGTAAGGTACAATACATCTACATCCTCCTTCATCTCTTTTATCTTTTCTTTCTGTCTTACTCCAAATCTATGCTCATCATCTATTATTAAAAGCCCCAGGTCTCTGAATTTTATATCCTTTTTTAAAAGGATATGGGTGCCTATAATAATGTCTATACTCCCCCGGGCAATTTCTTTTATTATCTTTCTCTTTTTTTCTCTTGGAACCATTCTGGAAAGCATTTCAACCCTTAATGGAAATGGCTTGAGACGCGAGATAAATGTTTTATAATGTTGTAATGCAAGGATTGTGGTGGGGGCAAGAATGCATACCTGCTTTCCATCAAGAGATGCTTTTACCGCTGCTCTAATCGCCACTTCCGTTTTCCCATAACCTACATCTCCACAAACTATTCTCTCCATTGGATTATCTCTTTCCATATCTTTTTCCACATCCTTTATTGCCTTCCATTGGTCTTCTGTTTCCTGATAAGGGAAGGAAAGGGATAAAAATTTCATCTCCTCCTCATGTTTCCCAAAGGAAAATCCTTTCACTATTTTTCTTTTCGCATAAAGCTTCAAGAGATTTTCTGCATACTCCCATATCCTTCTTTTCACTCTGTATTTTACATTTGCCCAGGAACTGGTGCCCAACCTCGTTAGTTTTGGAGGTTTGTCCTTTGCCCCTACATACCTGTCCACAAGTCCAATATGTTCTATAGGGACAAAGAGTTTATCCTCCTTTGCATAATGAATTTCGAGAAAGTCTTTTTTCCCATCTATTCTCTTTACTCCTTTAAATATTCCTATCCCGTAATCCATATGAACCACATAATCTCCTTCTTTTAAAAGGTATAGAGCATCTCTGGTTAGTCCTTTAAAACCTTTTGGTACCCTTTTCTTCGTTCTCCCAAACAACTCCTTTTCTGTTATCACCACATAGTGATTGGTCATATCTATGAATCCCCCTGAAAGACCTTCCTCTTCCACAAAAGAATCTTTAATTTTTTTCTTTATATAAGATGAGGCTCCTTCTGCCTCTACAAAGAAGTAGGGATAAAGATTTGCTTTTGACAGCATACTCCTTATTGAATCAAAATCTCCAGCAAAAAATCCAGGGTCCTTAAACCCCAGGGATACTCCCTCCTCATTTTTTTCTACTCTTTTAAACCTCTTAAGACAATCGGCTATTAAAGTTTTTCCTTTCTTGATAGAGGCTGGAGGAACCTCAATACATTTTATGTTCTCAACCGAAATCTGGGTCACAGGATCGAACCTTCTTAAGGAAGAGACAAGATCACCCTCAAACTCTATTCTTATTGGTAATTTTTCTTTAACTGGATAAACATCTATTATACCTCCCCTAACTGCAAATTCTCTTTCCTCTGTTACCACATCCATGGGTTGGTATCCATGTTTCTCAAGCCAGGATATTAAAAACTCAAAATCCATTTTTTCCTTTATTTCTATGAATATACTTTCCCTATCTTTAAGAGAGATTCTTTCTTTAAGGAGCCCTGGGTTTATAAGTAGTACTCCTCGTTCCTGATTAAGAAATAGAATAAAAGTTGGGAGCTCTTCTCTGGATGGGACCGAGAAACAGTTTTCAATCCCATGAATATCCTGCTCTATACCCGATGCTTCCTCCTCATCTGTATAATAAACTATGGGTTGGTTGAGATGCTTAGAAACCGCTGCAAGAAAAAATGAAAAACTACTGTTTGGACAGTCTGTAACCTGGATTACTTTTTGATTTTTTAGTAATTCTATCTTCTTTTTTATCGTAGAAAAGTAAAGAGAAAAAAGTTCCTTCTTTAACTTACCCATTCATCTTGAAAAACAAACCATTGTTCATGGAATAGGCTGAGATACTGGTTTAATTTGTTTTTTATCTTTTCGGTTAGCTCCTTTACATCCTTTTTTAGATTTCCGGAAGGAGTAAAATCTATTTTTTTATCTATAAATCCAATGTATCTTTTTTTTCCTCCCAGAACAAAATATCCGGTAAGCACTGGGATCTTCATCCTGATGGAGAGATAGGCAGGTCCTAAGGGTATACTTCTTTTTCCTTTAAAAAAATCAAGTATTACTCCGTTTTCTGTGATA
>CAZUTC010000033.1:0-9146 GCA_964623485.1 uncultured bacterium
AAAGATTACTAAAGGGTTTCATGAAAATATTATACAAAGAAGGATATATAAAAGAAATGGATACCGAAAAAATAGGAATGTTACTGGTTGAACTGGGAGGTGGGCGGAAAAGAAAAGAAGATAAAATAGACCATGGGGTGGGGTTTGAATTTTTTAAAAAAACAGGAGATTATGTAAAACAAAAGGAAACCATTCTAAGAATATACGGAAAAAGAGAAAAGATCAAAGAGATTTATCCTGAACTTAATAAAGCAATAAAAATAGAAAACACCCCACCACCTTATTTAAAACTTATAAGAAAATATATTATTTAAGGAAAGGTATTGCTTTTTTAGAGTATTGCAATTTTAAATCAACCTACTCCTCTTCCTGCTTTCTCAAGAAAGCAGGTATATCCAAATCTTCTTTATCAAACTTTCTTTTCACCTCCATGTTTTTTTTCATTCTTACAAATGCAGGTATATCAAATGTATCCTGAGATGAGGGCATTAATGTCTCAACTCCTGAGGGTTTTCTTGCTATATCTTCTATCCCAGTGGCTATCACAGTAACTCTTATTTCTCCGTCTGAGACTGCATCCTCGGAAATACCGTAAAGAATGAGAGCATCTTTACTTACAGACTGCTGGACTATTTTTGCTGCCTCCACTGCTTCATCTAAGGCGAGATCTTCTCCCCCTGAGATATTTATAAGTACTCCTTTGGCTCCGGTAATATCAAAATCTTCTATCAATGGTGATGCCACTGCTTTTTCTGCTGCATCCTTTGCCCTGGTCTCTCCTTTTGCCATTCCTATTCCTATTATTGCATTTCCCCGATACCCCATCACTGCCTTCACATCTGCAAAATCAAGATTTATTATTCCTGGTTTTGTAATAAGGTCTGCAATAGCCTTGGTAGCATTACACAGCACATCATCCGCCAGTTTAAAGGCTTTTTTTACCGGTGTCCCCTTAGGGGCTACTGAAAGTATCTTATCATTTGGTATTACAATTAGAGTATCCACATGGTCTCTAAGTTCGCTTATCCCTATCTCTGCATTTCTCTTTCTTAATAACCCTTCTATGGAGAATGGTTTTGTAACCACAGCAACTGTAAGGATTCCAAGGTTTTGAGCGAGCGCGGATATCAATGGAGAGGCTCCGGTTCCGGTTCCTCCTCCTTCTCCTGCTGCTATAAATATCATATCAAGTTCTGCAAGTATTTCCTTTATCTGTTCCATGGATTCCTCTGCAGCCTTCCTTCCTATCTCTGGATCTCCGCCTGATCCAAGCCCTCGAGTAAGATTGGGTCCCAATTGAATTTTATGCTCTGCCTTTGATCTTTCCAAGGCTTGAATATCTGTGTTCATTGCATAAAATTTAACATCGGTAAGCCCTGCCTCTATCATGTGATTTATTGCGTTACATCCTGCACCACCTACACCTATAACGGCTATTTTAGGTCTATAAACACTTTCTCTAATGGGTTCGAACATACATACCTCCTTTCTTAAAAAAACTCTTTAAACCATTTTTTCATTCTTTGAAGGATGGCATCAAATACATTGTTGCCACCCTCCTTTGTTTTTATAAATGTGAGATTCTGTTTTTCTATTCCATACTTTACCAGTCCAACTGCCGTTGAAAAGATGGGGTCCTCCACTATATCCGTAAGCCCAGATATTGCTCTTGGTCTACCCACCTTTACTGGAAGGTCAAATATCTCTTCTGCAAGTTGTTCTATTCCTGTAAGTCTTGAAGTACCTCCGGTAAGCACAACCCCTGCAGCAAGTAGTTCAGGGTCCCATACTTTCCTAACCTCCCGGTATGCAATGGATAATATTTCCTCAACCCTTGGCTCTATTATAGCGGAAAGAGTCTTTCTGGAGACCTTTCTTGGATTTCTCCCCCCCACTCCTTTTATCTCTATTTCAGTATCATCCTCTTCCAGAAGTTTTGCCATTGCACATCCATACTTTTTCTTTATTTCTTCTGCCTCCTTTGGAGGGGTGCGTAAGCCTAAGGCAATATCGTTTGTTATATTTTCACCTCCAAGCCCTATTACTTGGGTATGCCTTATGGACCCGTCTTTAAATATTGCTATATCGGTTGTTCCTCCTCCTATATCCACAAGGAGCACTCCAAGGTCCTTCTCATCTGGTTCAAGAACTGCATAGGAGGAGGCAAGGGGCTGGAGTACTATATCCTTAACCTGTAACCCTGCTCTGCGTACTGCCTTATATATGTTCTGTGCAGAGGTTACCGCTCCAGTAACTATATGTACTTCCACCTCTAATCTCCTTCCAAACATTCCCACTGGATCCTTTATCCCAGGGTCTCCATCCACTTTAAATTCTATCGGAATCACATGTATTATTTCTCTATCAGGGGGGATTCCAACTGACTGTGCCTGTTCTATAACCCTTGTCATATCCTTTTTTGTTATCTCTCCTCCTGGTTTCTCCACAGATATCATTGCTTTATTGTTCATACTGGATATATGTCCTCCTGCTATTCCCACATAGGCAGAGTCTATCTTAAACCCAACCATGTTCTGAGCCTCTTCAACCGCCTTTCTTATAGAGTTTACAGTTTTTTCAAGATTGATGACCGTTCCTTTTCTCATTCCATGAGATGGAGAAAGCCCTACCCCTATTATTCTTGCCTGTCTATGTTCATCCACCTCTGCCACCACCACAGCCACCTTAGTGGTTCCAAGATCAAGTCCTGCAACTTTACCTCTCTGCATATTGACCTCCCGAATTTTTTATTATGATAACCTCTTCGATAAGTTCCTTTCCAAACTTTTTAAAAACAGCCTCTTTTATAAAATCTATCAAAGCCAATACATCTTCATAAGTTGCTTTGCCGGTATTTATTATAAAGTTTGCGTGTTTTTTGGAAATCATTGCACCTCCTATTTTTTTACCTTTAAGACCTGCCTTTTCTATTAACCCTCCTGCACTCATTCCAAGAGGGTTTTTAAAAACACTTCCACACGACGGCTCATCCGGATGCTTTCTTTTCCTTTCTTCCATTACTCTCTTTACCTCCTCTTCTATAAATTTTCTTTCTTTTTTTTCACCTTTAAGACATGCCTCAAGGATTATCTCGTTTTTAGAAATATCTGTTTTTCTATACTCAAAGATTATAGAATTTTTCTTTTTAACTTTCTTCTTTTTTGTATTCATGTCAAATAAAACAAGATATTCAACCACCTCTCCTATACTTCTTCCAAAAGCCCCTGCATTCCCTTTTATACTTCCTCCTAAACTCCCTGGAATTCCAGCAAGAAATTCAAAACCTCCTATGCTTTTTTCTGCCGCCTTCTTTAACAGTTGGGAAAGTAGAAGTCTACTTCCTGCAATCACATTATTCTTATCCACCTTAAAATACTCAAAACCTTTACCTGGTCTCAAAATCACTCCTGAAAATTTAGGTGGAAGTATTAAATTTGTTCCTGCCCCTATAACAGTATATTTTATACTCCTCTTTATTATAAAATCACTTATTATTTGGAGATCTTTCACTGTTTCAAACTCTATAAAAACATCTGCAATACATGATAACCTCATACTATTATAATCTTTAAGATCAAAATTATAAAAAACCCTTCCTTTTAAAAGTTTCTCTATATCTTTTCTAATATTCTCTCTCCAATCTTCCATACATCACCTGCCCCAAGGGTTACAAAAACATCTCCTTCTTTTAACTCTTTTAGAAACCTTTCTATAATCTCTTCTGGATTCTCTATGTAAAAAAGGGCTTTGGGAATTCCAAACTTCTTAACCGCATCATAAATGAGTTTTCCAGTAATTCTTGGAATGGGAGGCTCCGATGCAGGATATATTCTGGTGATTACAAGATAGTCTGCATCCACGAATGCATCTCTAAAATAAGGAGAAAGATAATAGGTTCTTGTGTATCGGTGGGGCTGGAAAAGAACCACTATCCTCCTTCCCGGGACTGCCTCCTTTACAGCTCTGAGGGTAGCCTTTATCTCTGTGGGATGATGGGCATAATCATCAATGTAGAGAATACCCTTTTTTTCTTTCTTTTTCTCCATCCTTCTCTTCACTCCTTTAAACTCCTTAAGTGCTTCTTTTATTTTTTCAAGCGGGATTTCCAGCTCCTGGGAAACTCCTATGGCTGCAAGGCTATTCTGTATATTATGTTCTCCAGGAACCTGCAATTCAAAAATCTCCTCCTTCCCTCTTATAATTACAGTATATCTTGCTCCCCAGTTTTTCTTCTCCAAGGTTTTAATCTTTATGTCTGCTTCCTCATATATTCCATAGGTTACCTTTCTTCTTTCCACCACAGGCATTATCTCCCTTACCCCAGGATTGTCTGCACATAGGACTGCAACTCCATAGAAGGGCGTTCTGTGTATAAATTGAATATATGCTCTCTTGACTTCATCAAAACTCTCGTAATGTTCAAGATGTTCTGGTTCTATGTTGGTCACAACCACAATAGTTGGAAAAAGCTTTAAAAATGATTTATCGCTTTCATCTGCTTCTGCAATGAGATAATTTCCATTCCCCAGTTTTGCATTCCTACCTGTCTCCACCACCCTTCCCCCTATTACAATTGTGGGATCAAGTCCTGCATACTCAAAAATGGATGCGATCATGGATGTGGTGGTGGTTTTTCCATGGGTCCCTGACACTGCAACAGAATATCTCATCCTCATTAATTCTGCAAGCATCTCTGCTCTGGGTATCACTGGAATTCCTCTTTTTTTCGCCTCCACTATTTCGGGATTATCAGAAGGAATTGCAGAAGAATAAACAACCACATCTGCATTCTCCACATTCTTTCTTTTGTGTTGATAGTAAACTTTTATTCCTGCATTCTCAAGTTCTTTTGTGAGTTCGGTTCTTACAATGTCTGAACCCGATATTTCAAAACCAAGTTCCTTAAGTATCCTTGCTATCCCACTCATACCTATCCCCCCTATCCCTATCATATGTATTCTTTTTACTCTTCCAAACATTTTTTAATCTCCTTTATTATTTCAAGTGAAGAGTTTTTCTTTGCAAGAGAAAGGGCATTTTTTCTTATGGTCTTCCACTTTCTTTCATTGGTAAGGAGCTCCTCAATAATATCAAAAACTTTAAAGAGCTCTTTTTCCTCTACAAGAAATCCTGCATTATTTTCGTATACAAACAGGGCATTATAGTATTGATGATTATCCACAGCATAGGGAAATGGTATAAAAATAGTAGGGATTCCCATGCACAGAAGTTCTGAAATGGTCATTGCCCCAGCCCGGGCAATAGCTATCTTTGTTTTTTTATAAATACTCCATGGCGCATCCGTAAACCTTATTATCTCAAGATTTTTCATTGGTCTTCTTTTGGGTATCTCCCATTTCCCTTTTATAAGAACAACCCGAATATTTTTAAATCTTTCTGCAATCTCAAATGCGAGTTCATTCAATCTTTTTGCCCCTTGACTACCCCCTATCACAAGAATTAGGGAAGGATTCTCAAGGGATGCGTTTTCAATCTCCTTTCTTACAGGGTTCCCAATGCTCTTTTCCCCAAGACCATAAAAGGTTTTTTTTGAAAATCTTTTAAAAATTCTGGTTGTTCTTCCAGCGAGAACATTTTCCTCAAGAATGAAAAATGGAATCCTTCTTAAAATAGAGGCAAAGAATCCAGGAAAGCATACATATCCTCCGGTCCCAAACAGAAAATCAAACCTCTTATTTAAAAGTTTATACATTTTCGCAGTCTCTTTAAAAAAACCATAAAGAGAGAGAATTTTTTTAAAAATATTTTTGCCAAAAAATGGAGCCGGGGACATCACATAGGTAGTCTCTTTTTTCATAAACTGGGCTCCTCTTTTATCGGTAACATAAAAAACATCCCAGCCAGCTCTTTCCATCTCTTTACCCAGGGTAAGGGCTGGAAAGAGATGTCCTCCGGTCCCACCTGTAACTATAACTCCTTTCACTCTCCACTCCTTTTGATATATTAAAAAGAATTCCAGCTCCAAACATGTTAGAGGTTATTGCTGACCCACCAAAGGATATAAATGGGAGAGGAAGTCCTGTTGTGGGAAGTATACCAAGCACCACACCAAAATGCATAAGAAAATAAACAAAAGGAGTTATTCCAAGACCCACTGCAAGATACTTAGCAAAGAGGTCATCTGTTTTCTCTGCAAAAGAGAGGGACTTTAACAGGTATGCAACAAATAGAAATGAGAGTGCAGCTATCCCAATAAATCCCATCTCCTCCCCTATCACCGCAAGAATAAAATCATTATAAGGGAATGGTAAAAACATAAATTTTTGTTTACCTTCCCCAAGTCCAACACCAAAAAGCCTTCCAGAACCAAGAGCTATCCTCGCCTGTTCAACCTGGTAGTTACCACTCCCAAATCCCGCTATCCTTTCCTTTGCATGGGGGAATATAAGTATAAGCAAGGCAAATACTACCATACCTGCAAAAAGTATACCCAGAAGGTATCGTAACTTCACTCCTGCTACAAAAAACATTAAAAACACAATGATCGCCATTACAGCAGCAGTACCAATGTTGGGCTGGACAGCCACAAGAAAGAGAATAAATCCTGAAACGATAAGAGGAGGAGATACATACTTGGAGGGTTCATCCATATACTTCCTCTTCTTTGAGAAAAAAGAGGCAAGGTACAATACAAGGGCTATCTTTATGAATTCAGAGGGTTGAAGAGAAAAAGTTAAAAACCTTATCCATCTTGTGGCTCCATATGCCTTTTTCCCAAAAAAGAGAGTAAGAATAAGGACAAAAATTGAAAGAAGAATAAAGAATCCAGAAAGTTTTTTCCAGACCCTGTAATTCACCCTGTATCCAATAAAGAAGGCGATAAGGGCAAAGCCTATTCTTATGACCTGGTTTTTGAGAAAATAAAACTCCTCGTATTTGGGATTTTGAAGGACATAATAAAAACTGGAAGAAAAAACCATAACAACTCCAATACCCAGAAGTAAAAACACTATTGAGAGAAAGCCATAATCAGGCTTATAACTTTCTTGCTGCCTCTTTAAAAACATCTCCTCTCTCCTCAAAGTTTCGATAAAGGTCGAAACTTGCAAAACCAGGAGAAAAAAGAACTATATCATCTCTTGTAGCTTTTTTATAAGCTTTTTTTACTGCGTCCTCCATACTTTCTGCTATTGCAACCTCATGATATCCTTTCTCCTCCAGTATACGCTTAAGTTTCAAGGAGTTCTCTCCAAAAAGTACTGCGTACTTCGCAAATCTTCTTATACCTTCTATTACCGGGGTCCCATCCAATCCTTTCTCCTTACCTCCTGCTATTACTATCACCTTTTTCGAAAAACTCTGTATAGACGCATAAAATGCAGTGGGATTTGTGCACATAGAGTTATTGTAAAACTTTACAGTATTCAGTTCTCTCACGAACTCTAATCTGTGGGGAAGTCCTTTAAAGCTTTTTAATCCTTCTTTTATAATTTCATTATCAATCCCTGCTATCTTTGCGGTGGTAATGACTGCTAAGACATTGGAAATATAGGGAGTTCCTCTAAGTACAAGCTCCTTTTTAGAAAGCACCTTCTCATCATCAAAAAATACATCCCTTTCCCTTATGTGGGCTCCGTTTGTTAACTCCCGGGTTGAAAACCAATATGTCCTCGCCTTTAAAATCTCTGGGGTTTCCATCACTGTTCTTCTTGTAGTCTCATCGTCCAGATTGAGAACCGCATTCTCATTTCTTTCTGAGTTCAAAAACAAGGAAAATTTAAGCTTTATATACTCCTCTAAGGTGTGTCTGTCAAGATGGTCCTGAGTAATATTAAGAATAACACCAATCCAGGGTTTAAATCTACTTATCCCTTCTATTTGAAAGGTAGATACTTCTATTATATAGTATTCATAATCTATACCATCCAAGAGGGATTCGGAAAATGGTCTCCCAGGGGAAAGATTTCCTCCTACAAAAACCTTTTTATTTGCTTTTTTAAAAACCTCTCCAAGCATAGCAGTTGTGGTTGATTTTCCGTTTGTCCCAGTAACCGCAATTATCTTATTCTTTACCCTCCTAAACACATACTCTATTTCATCCATAACCTCTATACCTTTTTTCATCACCTCCTTTACTAAAGGGTGGTCTCTGTAAATTCCTGGACTCTTTATTACAATATCGGGAGAAACTTCTTCTTCATAGAACATTAATCCATCCTTTTCAATCTCTATTTTTTTGTCCTTTGAGTCGTCGTATACATACACCTCAAAACCATCCCTCTTTAAAACCTTTGAAATGGACCTTCCCACTCTTCCATATCCTAAGACCAGAGCCTTCATCTTATCTTTAAGGTTGAGAGGGCTATGAGTGCAAAAAGTATCCCTATTATCCAGAATCTTACAACTATCTTTGGCTCTTTCCACCCTATAAGCTCAAAATGGTGATGCAATGGTGCCATTCTGAATACTCTCTTCTTTTTGAAAAACCGGTATCCTATAACCTGAATTATCACCGATAAAACCTCCAAGACAAACACTCCTCCAGCTATTGCAAGGAGTATCTCATGTTTTACAAGAACTGCAACAAGTCCCACAAGACCTCCTAAGGGAAGGGCTCCGGTATCTCCCATAAAAATAGATGCAGGATAGGCATTGTACCACAAAAATCCCAAGCCTGCCCCTACCGCTGATGCAGTTACAACTGCAAGTTCTCCAGCGGATGGAATATGTATTATCCGTAGATAATCTGCTATCTTCGCATGTCCTGTTACATAGGAAAGAGCCGAAAATGCTCCGATAACAATAACAAGAAGCCCTGTTGCAAGACCATCCAGTCCATCTGCAAAATTCACTGCATTTGCAGCCCCTATTATTACAAACATCACAAAGAAAATGTATAGAATTCCAAAGTCAATCACCATGTTTTTAAAGAATAAAAGATTGGTGGAGGTCTTTATAGAAGGGTCTTCAGGATAAAAGTATAAAAATAAAGCCACCATACCTGCAACAATGAACTGTCCCAAGAACTTCCACCTTTTTGCAAGCCCTTTATTATTTTTCTTAATTTTTAAATAATCGTCTAAAAACCCAATTATGCCCAGAGAGATTATCACAAAGATAGAGAGAAGTACATTTCTGTTGGTAATGTCTGCAAAGAGAAGGATGGATAAAAGCATGGATAGAAT
>CAZUTC010000033.1:9156-14901 GCA_964623485.1 uncultured bacterium
GGATAGAATTATGAGAATACCTCCCATAGAGGGAATCCCGGTCTTTTCCTTTTTGTGTCTTTCTGGAAGCTCCTCATAGATTTTTTCTCCAAGAGCAAGTTTTTTTATTTTCCTTATAACAAAAGGACCCAAAACCAGCACCAGGATTATACTCAACGCAGCTCCATAAGCTGCCCTAAATGTGATGTAGCGAAAAAGATTGAATATTATACTTACTCTACGAAGTGGATAAAGAAGGAGATAAAGCATACGCCTCCTCCAGCATTTTTATAATTTTTTCAAATTCAAACTTTCTTGAAGCCTTGAATAAAATGGTATCTCCATCCTTTAATATCTCCTTAAGATAATCTATTATTTCTTGAGAATTCTTAAACTTTTTGAAACCTCTGTTTTTAGGGTATAAATCCTTTTCATCGTAAACTATAAGTATATCAACTCTTTTTTTTGCATAATCTATCACCTCCTCATGATATTTTTTTTCGCGGGTACCAAGTTCAAGCATGGGTCCCAGAACTGCTATTTTCCTTCCTTCAAACATTCCAAGGTATTCAATACTGTTTTTTACTGAAACCGGATTTGCATTGTATGCATCATTTATTATGGTAATTTTTTTAACTTTCTTTATCTCAAGTCTCATCTTCTCACCGTTTAAATTTTTAAATAGTTTTTTAATTTCATAAGAAGGTATATTAAAATAATGCATTGCCAAAACCCCGGCTCCCCCAGCATTAAATACATTTCCCCTCCCAGGAAGATTTATAAAGAAATCTTCGTCATTTATAGAAAAATACGAACCTTCTTTTTCCATTTTCTTTATCCTTATACAATAATCGGCTCTTTTTGACTCACCAAAGCTCACAACCTTTACTTTTCTTTTCTCTGCATCCTTTAAAAGCCGACTGTCTGCAGGTAGAAAGATTATATTCTCCTTGAGATAATCTGCTATTTTCATCTTTTCCTGTGCTACGGTTTTTTCGTTCTTAAGTCCTTCAAGATGTCCTGGTCCAATATTTGTTATAAGGGCTATATGGGGTCTTACAATACCTGCGAGTTTTTCCATCTCTCCTATCTGGTTTATCCCTATCTCCACTATTCCCACCTCTGTATCCTTCTTCATGGAAAGAATGGTTAAAGGAACCCCTATCATGTTGTTATAGCTTTTAAAGGATGCAATGGTTTTAAAGTGAGTGGATAGTATCTTCTCAAGTATCCTCTTTGTAGTGGTTTTACCATTTGTCCCTGTTATACCGATTATTTTTGCGTTTAACTTATTTCTATAATATGAAGCGAGTTTTCCAAGGGCTTCTATTGTATCCTCAACATGGACTATCTTATCTCCCCTTACTTTGCCGGTATTTACCACAGAAAGTATTGCTCCTTTATCCAGTGCCTCATGGGCAAAAAGGTTTCCATCGTATCTTTCACCCTTTATCCCAAAAAATACCTCTCCTTTTTTTATTCTTCTTGAATCCACAGAAACTCCTTTTATCATCTCATCAATTATTTTACCGGTTGGTTCAGCGCGTATAACCTTTATAATTTCACTTACCAATAACACGGATAGCCTCTACTGCAGTTTCTTTATCATCAAAGGGTATTTTTTTATCATTTATTATTTGGTATTTCTCGTGTCCTTTTCCCGCTATCAAGACTACATCATTCTTTTCAAGCATAGATACTGCTTTAAATATTGCCTTGTGCCTGTCCAGAATCACTTCATGGCTTCTCTTAACTCCTTTAAGTATATCTTCTATTATTTTGTTGGGATCTTCTGTTCTTGGATTATCATTGGTAATTATTACATGGTGAGAGTACAAGGAAGCTATCTCTCCCATTTTGGGTCTTTTTTCTCTGTCCCTATCTCCGCCACATCCAAAAACAGTGATTATTCTTTTTTTTGTAATCTTTTTTAAAGAAAGAAGGACATTTTTCAAGGCTTCGGGAGTATGGGCATAATCTATAACTACATATCCTCCATTCTCTGCTTTTATCCTTTCCATTCTTCCGGGTACTTCTTTCACTTTTTCTATTCCTTTTAATATTCTCTCTTCATCTATTCCAAACCCCACTCCCGTTGCAAATACTGAGGCAATATTGTAAGCATTGTGGAACCCTATTAGGGATGTTTTAAAGGGAAAAATCTTTTTTCTATAGGTTATTTCACCATGCATTCCCTCCATATCCATATTCTTAATTCTTATCATAATATCTGCTCTTTTTGATACTCCATATGTAATTTTTTCTACTCGCGAAGCTTCGGCAAATCTTTGAAAAAATCTATCATCTTTATTTAAAACAGCAAAACCTTTTTTCAAGCCTCTGAAAAGCTTAAGCTTTGCTTTTATATACTCCTCCATGGTACCGTGAAAATCCAGATGGTCCTTACCAATATTTGTAAAAATAGCTGCATCAAACTCCACACCAAAAATTCTATCCAGGGCAAGGGCATGGGATGAAACCTCCATCACACAGAATTTCACTCGATTTTTCACCATTTTCGAAAAGAGTGATGCGATGATTGAACTCTCCGGAGTGGTATTGGGAGGCATATCTATCCACTCTTTACCGTTAAAATATCTTATGGTCCCAATCAGCCCTGTTTTATTATTTCCCTCTTCAAGCACAGATTTTAAAAGATAAGAGGTTGTGGTCTTTCCATTTGTTCCAGTGATTCCAATCACCCTTAATTCTTTTTCAGGATGCCCATAAAACCTCCAGGATACCTCTGCCAGGAACCTTCTCGGATTTTCCACAATCACCAGGGGTATTTTTATATCCACTGGAGCGTCTCCAGCCACTGCGGCAGCACCCTTTTCCACTGCCTCGGGAATGAATCTCTTACCGTCCTTTCTTGTGCCAGGAAGAGCAACAAATATGAAATCTCTTTTGACACTCTTTGAGTCATAGGTTACTCCTTTTATCTCCACATCCTTTGGATTCAATACATCCCGGTATGTGCATTCTTCGAGCAACTCGTATAACCTCATCTTAAACTTACACTCCTTAACAGGGGTAGATTTATCATTCTCTCTGCGATTCTTCTAAAAAGAGGTGCCGCAATGGTTCCTGCGTACCCCGGAGGATTCGGTTCATCAATCATTATCCCAATTATTACAGATGGAGAATCCTTTGGAAAGAAACCCACAAAAGTGGTTATTACCTTTGAATCCGAATATCCTTCACCAGGTATAGGTTTTTGAGCAGTCCCAGTTTTTCCGCATATATCAATTCCCTCTATCTTTGCCTCTTTTCCGGTTCCTCTCTCCACAACCTGGTAGAGTATCTCCTTCATTATATTTGCTGCCTTCTTTGAAAATATTCTCTTCTTAGGGTAAGGGCTTCCCTTAAATATAAGCTTTCCATTTCTGGAAACTATCTTCTTAACAAGCCATGGCTCTACAATCCTGCCTTCATTTGCAAATACTGAATAAACCTTAATCAACTGAAGTAAAGTGAGTGAAATCCCTTGACCAAAGGCATTGTTTGTAAGTCTCAGAGGAGTCATCTCTTCTGGAGGAGATATATATCCCTTCGCCTCCCCGGGTACTGCAATTCCTGTTGGACTTCCTATCCCAACAAGTTTAGCATACTTATAAAATCTATCCCTGCCCACCCGGAGGGCAAGTTTTGCAACCCCTATATTGGAGGATTTTACAAATACATCAACAAAACTCATCCCGTTTTTGGGATGTACATCATGTATCTTTCTTTTTTGTATCACAAAAACCCTTCCGGTGGGTATATACTCTTCTACCACAGCAAGTCCTTCCTCAAGGCATATAATTCCGGTTAATGGTTTAAAAACAGAGCCGGGTTCAAACTCGTCTGTGATTCCGGCAAGTTTCCACATATTTTTAGGATATTTCAAAAACCGCTGAGGTAAAAAGTCCGGATAATCCACAGCTGCAAGTATCTCACCTGTTTTAGCATCCATTACTATAACACTCCCTCTTTTTGCATTCCATTCCTTAACAGATTTTTTCAATTCTTCATAGACTATCTTTTGAACATCCAGGTCTATGGTGAGAGTTATATTTACTCCATCTTCGGGTTCCTTAATGGGATAGGAGGGATAAGGATATTCTCTACCAAATGGGTCTTTCTGTAACAATGCCCAACCTTTTTTTCCTGAAAGTAATGTATCAAATACAAACTCCACTCCGGATAATCCATGGTGTTCTCTTCCCACAAAACCAATAAGACTTGCGGTTATTTCACCCCAGGGGTATATCCTTCTCTTTTCTTCCACAACTCCAATTGCATTGGACAATAAGTTCTTCCTCAACTCCTCCTTCAATCGCATCCCCAGAGCATAATCCATCTTTCTCTTAAGCCAGAAGAACCTTTTGTTTCTCAAGATTTTCCTGAGTATACTCTCTTTTGTCCCCAAGCCATATTCTGAAAGCAGAGCACATGCTTTTCCTGGGTCCTCAAGATATTGAGGAAGAATATAAACAGATGCTGCTTTTTCATCCACAACTAAGGGGGTATTTTTTCTATCAAAAATCTTTCCCCTTTCTGGAAGAAGTTCTATTTTAACCTGATGCTGGATAACCGCCTTTTTCACATACTTTTCCCCATTCAATACCTGAAGGTAGAATGCATAGCCAATGGTTACCAAAAGTACCAAAAGAAGAAAACCTTTTATAATTTTAATTCTCATTTTTCTCCCACTGGTAAACCATACCCAAAGCCCTTGCCTTTTTTTCTATTTGTGTAAAAAGCATCTCCTTAGAAAGCTCTATCCTTGCTTCCTCCAGCTCCTGTTTTAAAATTTCCAGCTTTTTTTCAAAACCAACAACTCTTCTGTAAAGCTCTATATTTTTGGTTCTTTCATACACATAAAGGAAAAGAAAAAGGACAGCGATTATAACAAAAAAAATCTTTCTCATAATCTCTCTGCAACTCTGAGTTTTGCACTTCTTGCTCTTGGATTCTTTCTTATCTCATCTTCCGAGGGTCTTAGGGGTTTTTTTGTGATTATCTTAAGCAAATTCTTTTTTTCAAATTCTTTAAAGAGGTTTTTAACCGTCCTATCTTCTATGGAGTGATAGGTGACAGTGCATATCCTACCCCCTGGTTCCAGAATTTCCACAGCCTTCTTTACTCCTTCTTTTATGTTTTCTATCTCCCTATTTACCACTATTCTTATAGCTTGAAAAACTCTTCGTAAGGATTTTTTAAGATACTTCCTGGGTACCGCCTTCTCTATGCATCTCGCAAGGTCGAGGGTTGTACTCAGAGAGTGTTTATAAATACCTATTATTTTTGCAATTTTTCCAGCATATCTTTCTTCTCCATACCTCCATATTATCTCTTTTATTTCCTTTTCAGATGCACTCCTTATAAGAGAAAGAGCATCTTTCTTTATAAACTTAGACATCCTCATATCCAATGGACCCTCTATTTCATAACTGAATCCTCTTTCTTTTGTCCGAAGTTGGGCAAGGGAAACTCCAAAATCAAAGATGACTCCCCATACTTTTTTAAAGCCTGCTTCTTTTATTATCTCCTTTATTTTAATAAAGTTTTCACAGAAATATTTTATATTTCCATTTCCCAGGATTCTTTTTGCATACCGAATAGCAGATTCATCCCAATCTATTCCTATTATGAGTCCATCCTTCTCGATCTCAAGAATTTTCTTGACGTATCCTCCACCTCCAAGTGTTGCATCCACAATTACCCTTCCTTTTCCAGGTCTTATAAACTCAACCACCTCATTCTGCATCACCGGGATATGAA
>CAZUTC010000034.1:0-808 GCA_964623485.1 uncultured bacterium
ATACAAATTACCTTATCTTTCTCTTATTACTACTGCGACCGCAATCTCATTTATATGGGTAATACTCAGGAATATTCTTGCATCCCCATTAAGTACCCGGGGTCTTCTGTAAAGTTTTATAGAAGGTCTTGAAAGTTCTGTATCTATTATTTCTATCTCCTTCCAAGAAATCCCTCCTAAGAAACCTCTTCCCAGTGCCTTCATAAATGCCTCCTTTGCTGCAAACCGAGAAGCAAGCATTAAAAACATATTTTTTCTATTGCAACAGAAATTTATTTCTTTCTCAGTATATACCTTTTTTAAAAATCTATCTTTATACTTTTCGTAAACTTTTTTGATTCTATCCACCTCAATCACATCTATCCCTACTCCTTCAATCACGGTTCAAATCATCCACTATTTTTATGAGATCTTTTATATCCTCTATCTCATAATCTGCTCCAGAGTTGAGGGTGCCAAATGTATCCCCGTATCTTGCAAACACAGTTATTAACCCCATTACCTTGGCTCCTACAATATCCCTTTCTGCCCAGTCTCCCACCATTATACACTCCTCCGGCTTTAATCCAAGCAGTTTTAAAATCAATTCAAAGGGCTCTCTTGCGGGTTTTCTTTTTCCTGTATCTTCAAAAGTCACCACTGCATCAAAAAGATGGTGAAGCCCTAAGGCAGCAAGTCTCAGCCATGCCTGTTTTTTGGGGGCATCTGAAACTACTCCCAGTTTTAACCCTCTTTTAACCAACTCAATAAGGGTCATATGAACATGGGGATACAAAGCCAGGGTTCCCTCCCTTGCCCTCCTATACCC
>CAZUTC010000034.1:818-3041 GCA_964623485.1 uncultured bacterium
ACCACCCCTGCAGCATGTATCTTGTAATCTATTTTCCCATATACTTCCCTTAAAAACTCATCAAAAACCTCCTGGTACTCTATTCCTTCTCTTTCGTATATCTCGTATATTTTTTTCTTCGCCTCTTCAAAGGGAATATCCAGTCCTGCATCTATCATTGCATAAATCGCAGCATTAACCGCCTCTTCCTTCATACGCATAAAATCAAGAAGAGTGTTATCAAGGTCAAATATTATACCTTTTATACGCATTAAAGTAATTATAACCCCAGAATCAACACTGTCAAATTTAGAGGATATTTGGGGGAGTAAAAAAGATGAGAATCACATTTACAATCGGATGAACCAAAACCCTTTATGCTCCTGAAGTTTTTAGCTAAAATAGATGCTAAATTACACTCAATCCTTTTAGAGGTGTAAAATAAAATTCCTTCTTTAAACCTTCCAACCTCAGTGAGATAATCTATATGCCATTTTAATACTTTATTTTTCCGGGTATGCCTGAAGACTCTTTTATGCAGGTTATTTTGTCCTGACCCTACATACATGTAGTAGCCTTTTTCAAATAAAATCTCCCTCAGCCTACCTATTTTTATTCTTCTTCTTTTGCAAAGTTCAATGATTATTATGTAAACTCCTTTATGCTCCTTAATCAACCGGAACAAAATCCAACCTTTTTTGCCATTTCCATACCGCTGAAACCTGCACTTTTATCCTATCTCCTAAGCCGAGAACTTTACTACCCTTCTTGTTTACTAAACTCAGTGTTTCAGAAGAATATAAAATCCCTTTTTTAAATGCTTCAATGGGTATGAATCCCTCAACAAGATACTCTTCTATCTCAACAAAAACTCCTGAAGGAAGGATATTTGTGACTGTTCCTTCAAATACCTCTCCTACTTTATCCTTCATGAACTCCATTTTTTTTAACTCCCAAAGCTCCATCTCTGCTTTTTCTGCTTTTTCCTCTTTTTCAGTTGCAATTTCTGCAGTTTCTTTCAAATAAGAAAGCCATTTTTTATCTCTTTTTATATATCCTTTTAAAGCATTTTTCAATATCCTATGAACTACCAGGTCAGGGTACCTTCTTATAGGAGAGGTGAAATGTAGATATTCAGAAAGTGCAAGTCCAAAATGTCCTTTGTTCTCATGAAGATACTTTGCCCTGGAAAGAGACCTGAGCACCAAGTAGGAAACAAGCCTTTCTTTATTTATTTTTTTTGCCTTACCTATTATAGTTATTATATCTCTATTGTCCTTTATTTCTATTTTCTCTTTAAAAATACTGGAGAGGACTTCACCAAGCTCATTGAGTTTTTCTTTCTTAGGGGGTTCATGGACTCTAAAAATAGCAGGTATTTTATTATTCTCCAAATAGGATGCCACACATCTATTTGCCACTATCATAAACTCCTCTATCATCCTGTGGGTTTTTAATCTTGGAATTGGAGAAATATCCTGGATCCTTCCCGAGGGGGAAAACAAAAAGAAGGGATCCGGGAGGTCAAAATCAAGTCCACCTCTTTTTCTTCTTTCTTCCCATAAAATGTCCGCAAGCTCAGAACCTACCTTAAGACTTGTTCTTAACCTTTTTATCTCTATGTTAATAACTGTTTCTTTATGCTCTATTTTTTTACCCTCCAGTATGTTCATTGCATCTTCATAGGTCAACCTTGCCTTTGAAATTATAACCGAAGGGGAAAAATTAAAAGAGATTACCTTACCCTCTTTGTTTATTTTCATAAATACAGAAAAGGTAAATCTCTTTTTCATGGGAAGAAGAGAACCTTTGTCTTTTGAGATATTTTCAGGAAGCATGGGAATAACTTTTTGGAGAAGATAAACACTGGTTCCTCTATTCCTTGCCTCTTCATCCATAAAGCCTCCCTCTTTTATTAAGGAGGAAATATCTGCAATATGTACTCCTAAGATATAACAATTTTTCTTTTTCTTCACTGATATCGCATCGTCAAAATCCTTGGCATCCTTTGGATCTATGGTATATACAAGCTCCTTAGTTAAATCACTTCTTTTATCTCTAATTTTTATTCTTTTGGACGCCTCTTTTAAAACCGTTGGGGAAAAATTTTCTTTAAAGCCAAAACGGGCTATTATCACTTTATCATCTACTTGGGGATCGTTTTCCTCCCCCAATACCTCTTCTATCTTTATTTTCCTCTCCATAGAAAATATAACTTTCATGGGTCTTTCGGTTTTCTTCTTC
>CAZUTC010000034.1:3051-13424 GCA_964623485.1 uncultured bacterium
AGCACAGGAAGATAAGGATCATCAGGAATTATTTTTTTATTTATCCAAGTACCTGTTAGTTTCTTTTCGCTTTTTTTAACTACACCTATTATCTTACCTTCCGGCTTTCTCCCTCTTTTTATTATCTGTACTTTTACCACATCTCCAGAACCTGCCTTTTTAACTTCCTTCCTTGGAATAAATATATCCTCTTCTTCTTGGAGAACAAATCCAAAGCCCCCTTTATATATTTTAAGCACTCCTTCTTTTATCTTTTTATCTTTTTTCATTATTATAATTGTATTTGACTTTTTGAAAAAGTAAAGAATTAATAATTTATAAATAAGTATAAACTGCTTTTCAAAAAAAATAAACCTTTAAAAATGTTTTTATTTCTATAATACGCATATGCTTATCTTATGGAAAAAGTGGAATCGGCACCTTATTGCTTACTCTTGACTTCTTATAAAAGATTGTTATAATCAAAATAATGAAAGGAGGAATGATATAATGTTAAAGAAAGCAACGATTTTTTCCCTGGTAGTGTTTTCATTGTTCGGTGAGGCGAAGAGACCTGGGGCTGTTTTTTTAACCATATGGCCAGGGTCAAGACCCACTGCTTTGGGAGGAACCTTTACCGCTGTGGCAGATGATGCATCTGCTGCATATTATAATCCAGGAGGGTTAAGTTTTTTGAAAGGAGTAAGTATTACTGGGAATCATGTTCCTTGGCTTCCAGGCTTATGGCCTGATATGTATTATGACTATCTTTCTATTACTGCTCCAGTAGGGAATAAGGGAGTAATTGCATTTCATACCATATATTTAAATACAGGAAAAACTGATGTGGTCCTTCCGGATGGAAGAGTTCTTCCATCCTATACTACATTTGATATTTCCCCTGGAATTGCCTATGGATATAAGGTAAACGAAAAACTGGGGGTGGGAGGAGCTGTAAAATTGATTTACTCTTTCCTTGTCCCCAAATGGGTTTGGGAGGAATTGAGAGAATACTTGCAGACTCCAGTGAGAGAGGGAGGAACCGGAATTACTTGGGCTGTGGATTGGGGGATACTTTATAAACCCTCCAAAGAGTTAAGCATTGGAATAAATTTACAGAATATGGGACCTGGCATATCATACGTAAAAGGAGCCGAACCCGATCCTCTCCCTTTACTTTTAAGAATAGGGTTTAAATTTGAACCTGTGCATAATCAACTCTTTAAATTAATGTTTACCTCGGACTTTACCAAAATTCTCGTGGGAATGTTTGCAGATGTAGACAGCTTAGAAATTAAACCCGGAGAGTATAAGGTAAATCCCTCGACCTGGGACAAAATATCTTATGAAATATCGGATGTATGGAGAGGATTTGGAATTGAATTGGGTTATTATGACATGCTATTTTTAAGGGTAGGATATTTCTATGATAAAACAGGATGGAGAGGGGGAATATTTATAAATGATGGAAGCAATACTTATCATATAAGTTTGATTGATTTCATAAGGGGAGATTATACAGGAAGATACGAAAAGATAGGACTTACATACGGAGCAGGAATAAAACTGGGAACCTTCCAGTTTGACTTTGGAATAGATGAAAATATATATGATTTTCCAACAACAAATAGAAAGTTTTCGCTTACTTACACATTTTAATGCCAGGAATTGCAATCGTTGGTCTTCAATGGGGAGATGAGGCAAAAGGTAAAATAGTAGATTTCCTTTCCGGAAGTTTTGATATTGTCGCAAGATATCAAGGAGGTCCTAATGCGGGACATACTGTATATTATAAGGATACAAAGCTTATATTTCATCAAATTCCTTCGGGTATTCTTCATCCAAATACAAAAGTATACATTGGAGCAGGATGTGTAATAGATCCAGTAGTATTTGCTACCGAAATAGAAAACTTGAAGAACTTAGGTATAGATTATGAAAAAAGAATAAAAGTCTCCTACAAAGCCCACCTTATACTTCCCACCCATAGACTTCTGGATGTAAGCATTGATGACAAGAGAAGAGACAAAATAGGAGTAACTGGAAGAGGGATAGGACCTTGTTATGAAGATAAGCATGGTAGAAAAGGGTTAAGAGTGGAAAACATAGAAAGAAGAGAGTTTAAAGAAAAAGTAACAGAAAATATGAAGAGGCATTATGAAATTTTAGGCATTCACCCTCAAAACCTTGAAGAAGAAGTGGATGCCTTCATTAAGAAAGCCCTGTTACTTATTCCATTTATCACCGATGTTTCCCTTGAATTATCCAAAGAAGTAAAAAATAAAAAGGTACTTTTTGAAGGAGCTCAAGGAACATTTTTGGATATAGATCATGGGACATATCCTTATGTCACATCTTCAAATCCTATTGCAGGGGGGGTCTTTTCAGGTCTTGGTATTCCCCCAGGGTCCATAGAAAAAGTAATAGGAGTTGCAAAGGCATATACCACGAGAGTAGGGGGGGGACCATTTCCCACAGAAGCTGAGGAAAAAGTAGCTTCTTTAATAAGAGAAACAGGAAATGAGTTTGGATCCACAACAGGAAGACCTCGAAGATGTGGATGGTTAGATATCCCAATGCTAAGATACGCAGGAGTAATTAATGGAGTAAACGGTATGGCAATTACCAAACTGGATGTCTTTGATGATTTTGAAGAGATAAAAGTATGCGTTGAATATAAAGTAAATGGAAAAAGAATAGATACTTATACTCCTCTAATCAGTGAGAAAAACATAGAACCTTTATATGCAACCCTTAAGGGATGGAAACAAAAGACACATAAAATAAGAGATTTTGATGTGCTCCCTAAAAATGCTCAAAAGTATATATCTTTTATTGAAAAAGAAACAGGAATAAAAGTTTTTATGGTAGGAGTGGGGGAAAAAAGAGAAGAAACCATTATTACCCCTTATTTTTCTCTTTGAAAAAAATCCTTCTGCATATATGTTGCGCTCCTGATGCTACCGCCTGTATAGAAAGATTAAGAAAAGAAGGATACCAAGTTACAGGATTTTTCTATAATCCTTCAATATTTCCTGAAGAAGAGTATAAAAAAAGGAAAGAAGAGGTCATAAAACTTGCAAGAATAATGGAATTTAAAGTTATTGAAGGGGATTATAACTATATCAAATGGAGAAAAACAGTAAAAGGTTGGGAAGGTGAAAAAGAAGGAGGAAAAAGATGTAAACTCTGTTATAAGGAGAGACTTGAAGTAACAGCCAAGGTAGCTAAAGATTTAGGATTTGATTTTTTCACCACAACCCTTACCATAAGTCCTCATAAGAAAAGCGAAACTATATTTAAAATAGAAAAAGAAATCTCTGAACATTATAAAATACCCTTTCTTGAAATAGATTTTAAAAAAAGGGAAGGCTTTAAAAAAAGTATAGAGTTATCAAGAAAATATAACCTATACAGACAGGATTATTGTGGATGTGAATTCAGTTTGAGAGATAGGTTAAGATATTTAAGCGATAAGAAAAAAGAGTTTGAAAAAATAAAACAAGAAATAAAAAGCTGCAAAAAATGCATTACCATTAAGGAGCATAAGCCTGTTTTTGAAGGAGAGGCTTTTTCAAAAATAATGATCATAGGACAGGCTCCAGGGATTGAGGAACACAAAATCCAGAGACCATTTTGGGGACCTGCTGGAAGAACCCTGTGGAAATGGTTTGAAAAGATAGGATATTCTGAAGATTTTATAAGAAAAATCTCTTATATTACCTCGGTGATAAAATGCTATCCTGGAAAAACAAAAATAGGAGATAGAAAACCTTCCTCTCAAGAGATCCAAAACTGCATTGAAAATTTAAAAAGGGAGTTTTTTTATGTAAGACCTTACCTTTTGATCCCAGTGGGAAAAGTTGCTATTTCTTTATTCTTAGGAAAAATAAAACTTAAAGAAGCAGTGGGAAGAATTTATCAAAAAAGAGTATGGAATAGAAAAGTAGATATAGTGCCCTTACCCCATCCCTCGGGAGTAAACCGATGGCTATATAGCTCCCAAAATATGAAAGCCTTAAATACAGCATTAAATATAATAAAAAAAATGATTGAATCTTTTTCTTGACTTTATATAAAAAAGGTGTAATCTATTTAAAAGGAGGAGAAGATGCTTCAGTCAAGAGCCGAGCGGATAAAAGAACTTTTGGATAACTTAAGAAATATGGACCCAGATATAGAGGGTCTGGTGGTGGCATCAAGAGAAGGGCTGGTTATAAGTTCATCCTTAACTGGGGAGATGGACGATGATAAAATAGCAGCCTTTTCTGCCTCAATGGGAGATGCAAGTACCAGGACATTCAATGAGTTTGATAAGCGAGAACCAACAGAGATACTCGCCCGATCCCCTGAGGGGCTTTTATTTATTTTCTATATAGGGAATACTGGCTTTCTAATTGCGGTAACAAGGCCAACTAAAAAAATAGGACTGTTGTTTATCGATCTCAGAAAGACAGCAGAAGAAATCAAGAAGATTTTAGAATCTTAAATTAAAGTAGCTTTCTTATATAGGCTTTTAATTTGCCCCATGTGGGATAGAGAGTATCGGTTTTTTCATCCACCCAAGTATAAATATACCATTTATTTTCTATCTCCTGAAGGAAAAGTTGTATGTCTCCCGTGACATATTCCAAACCGTCTATAGGACTCTTTATTTCATAAGTCCCTGTGTATAAAAAGGCGTTCTCCTGAAAAGATACGGTATCCAACATTTTTATCGAAACCTGGAAAGGAGGAACAATTTCAAAACTATCTTCAACAATCATAAATAACTTACTTGTTACTGAATCCTCCACAGAAAGCGTCCAGTTTCTATAGTATCTGGGGTCATCCTGAAGAGAATCCCTCGAATCCGGAGAAAAAATAAACTCCTTATAGAAACAGTTTATATAGTTCTCTATATCCCTATTATTCAAGGAACTAACAAAATTGATTATCACATTCATGGGTTCTGTAGGTGGTTTTATATATCCACTCCCTTGTTCTCCTTCTGCTTCAGGAACCTCAAACAGGGAACAGTTAAAAATTAAAGCTGAGACTAAAATTACTGAAAATATATTTCTCATCCTTCCTCCCTGTAATTTGTAGGTTTCCTAAAAAAAAGATGCTCTCAAAGGATACCCAAATTGAAAAATTAAAATTTTTGTAATTTGTAATTCTCTTATATCCTTCTTCATTTTCTTCTCTTTTAATTTCCCTTCCTGAAATAGAAATGTGAACATTATTCACATAAAACCCACCCCAGAGAATGTAGGATTCTTCCTTAATAATCCTGCTAACTTCAAACCTTCGAGCATCTCTTACTTCCCAATTCTCCAAATGTTCTTTTAAAAAACCTATACCAATTTCCAAAATAGAATCCTTAAAAAAAGATGAAACTCCCACCGAGTCTTCAAAATACCTTGCGAAGTTATTAAGATATACCACTCCTGGATACTCGGTTAAGGAAGCATTCACATCCAAACCTGCTCCAGTTCTTAAAGACTTTAAGAAAAATGAAATAGTATTATTAAAATATGTTTCTTTTCTTCTCCATGAAATCCCCTGGGGATATTTCTCAGTATAAAAGGTTCTATTATATATTATTTTAAAATTTGAATATGTTTCAAATACTTTCGGTTTATTAAGATAAAGAATGAAATGAGTAGTATCTGTTCTTTTTTTTCTATCTGTTCTGTTTTTTTCTGAGGGTGAAATCATCTCCCCATATTCAACTGTTCTGAAAAAAGATATATTTCCTAAGTCCCTCAGATAATAATACACACTTCCTTTAAAGTATTTTCTATTTCTATTTTCTGAAAGATTGGTATCCGAAGCAGTATAAAATATAAGGGATCGTGAAAAATCAAAATCAAAATTTATATGGTTGGTGGGAAAGTATCTCAAATTTGCTGAAAAAAGAGATGAATCGGATGTAAAGTTATATATTGGTTTATAGAAGAAACTTTTACCCACCAAGTTAAATGCTGTCCCAAAAGTTACCTCTGCATTTTTAAATGGATAAAAAACAAAAAGTTTTGCAGTATTTATTTGAGAGTTGAGTACCTCCTTTGGAGTTTCATTTCTTATGCTTCCTTTTTTAAGACTTCCATACACTTTGAACTTTTCAAAGGAATAACTAAAAGTATCTATACCAAGAAACAAACTGTCTGCTCCCTCATTAGATTTTGTATCA
Source organism: uncultured bacterium (assembly GCA_964623485.1). Lineage (GTDB taxonomy): Bacteria > Hydrothermota > Tepidihabitantia > B3-TA06 > CAYQJV01 > CAZUTC01. The sequence goes on from CAZUTC010000034.1 coordinate 9,206, forward strand.
TAGGATGTTTTTGCAGAAAGAAAAATTTCATTGCCCAAGGGTGTAAAAATAATTCTTTGGTGACTTTCTTTTTTATAACCTGATAGCTCTCCTCGGGCAATTTCAAAATTAAAATTACTGAATATATTAAGTATCTGAGAGCCAATTTTTAATCCAACACCAGGAAACAGTGTTGTTGTATAAAAGGTAGTATCAGGATAAAACATAAAATTTTTTCGAAGTTCAAGAAATCCATTAAGACGGAGCCAATCCAATGGAGAGTAAGCAAGTAAAGTGTAGATATCAAAAGTACTATCCTTAAGTTGATAAATAGGCATTTCATAAACATTTATACTGAATCCGAACCTTGAACTCCACACGCCGGTGATATACTCATACATATCCAAAGATAGGGAGCCTCCCTTTCCCCAGTAAGGGTTCTCAGAACCATTAATATCTATACTTATGCTTCTAAGAAGAAATATAATGAGTAAGACGTTCATAATCTTCAGGTAAAAGTTCTTGGGGTCTCGTCTTTTCACCTATCCCAAATTTTTTAATTTCTTCCCTGGATAACCCTGTGGTTTTCGCAAGATTGTTTAAAAGTGTTTTTCTTCTATGAGAAAAAGAGTTTTTCACCATCTTAATAAACAATTCCTCATCCACTTTTAAATTTTTCTCTTTTGGGATAAATCTTAAAACAATAGAGTCTACCTTAGGTTTTGGCTTAAAGTAAAAAGAAGGAATGTAAAATAGCCTTTTTACATTAAAAAATGTTTGTACAATCACTGAAAGCGCACCATAGGAGGAGGTGTTTCTTTTAGCAATTAATCTCTCTCCAAACTCCCTTTGAAATGTAAATACACCTCTCTTAAATTTTTTTCTTTTTTTTAAAAGCCAGAATATAAAAGGACCTGAAATTTTGTAGGGGAGGTTCCCAAAAATTAAAACATTATTTTCTTTAAAATCAAACTCAAGAATATCCTTTTCCACAACCTCTATATTTTCGTACTCTTGGGAAAGATTTTTCAGCTTCTCTATAAATCTTTTATCTATCTCCACTGCAATAACCTTTTTTGCTTTTCTTGCAATAAGTCTGGTTAAAAAACCTCCTCCTGCTCCTACCTCTATCACCACATCCTTTTTTAAGGGCTCCAAGGCATCTATTAGTTTCTCTGCTATTCTTCTGGAACAGAGAAAATGTTGTCCTAAGGATTTTATGGGCTTAATGGATGGAAAAGAGACGCTTGCCATTCTCTTCCGTGATTTTTTCTGCTTCACTTTTTTGGATTTCCAAAACATTGGAAAGTTCATCAATCACATACAAAAGATAGGAGGGTTCGTTTCTTTTTCCTCTGAAGGGATAGGGAGTTAGGTAAGGAGAGTCCGTCTCCACAAGAATTTTATCCCTGGGTATCCTTTTAAGCCATTCCTTTGTATTTTTTGAATTATAGGTTAAAGAGCCATTTACAGAGACATAAAAACCCATCTCTATTATCTCCTTTACATCTTCATAGGAGGCAGAGAGGGCATGAAAAACTCCATTAAAATAACCTACTTCTTTTACGACCTCAATGGTTCTTTTTACCGCTTTTCTCGAATGAATAATCCCTGGAAGAGAAAGCTTCTTAGCCAGCATCAACTGCTCTTTAAAAACTCTTATTTGAATATCTGGAGGTGAGAGGTTCCGGTAAAAATCAAGCCCTATCTCTCCTATAGCGACGATCTTTTTGTTTTCCCCCAGCTCCCGGAGAATATCCAAATAATCCTTTTTTGCCTCCTCTGCATCATGGGGATGAATCCCCACTGCTCCAAAAACAATCCCATATTTTTTAGAGTTTTCAACCACCTTCTTGGAAGATGAAACATCCCACCCACAGTCTAAGATATAATTAATTCCCTTATCTCTTGCTCTTTTTATCACATCTTCTCTATCCTTATCATATCTCTTATCTGCAAGATGGGTATGAGTATCAAACATTCAATTTTTTAAGAGACCTTAGTACCAGGATTTACATCCTTATCAACCGTTAATAGAGATATCTTATCCTTATCTACTGCTGCAAGAAGCATCCCGTTGGATTCTATCCCTCTTATCTTCACCGGCTCCAGGTTACAAATCACCACAATAAATTTACCCCCGAGTTCCTCAGGGGAATACTCTGTTGCAATTCCTGCCACAATTGTTCTTCTCTCTTCCCCTATATTTATCTCCAGTTTCAGAAGCTTATCGGTTCCCTCTACCTTTTCTGCCTTCTCTATCTTTGCAATTCTTATATCCAGTTTTTTAAAATCATCCAATGTAATCATAACTTCCTCCTTTTCTTTAAATAATTTTTTAATTTGGAGTTCTATTTTTTCATCCTCTATTTTGTTAAAGAGAATTACTGGTTCCTCCATATTTAAAGGGAGGGGTTTTTGGTATGCCTCCTCCCAGTATCTTTTGCTAAAACCCAGCATTTTATTTATCCTTTCTGCAGTAAATGGAATAAAAGGAGAGATGAATACTCCAGCTGATGAGATGAGTTTCCAGCACACTCCTATTATCCTTTCTGCTTCCCTCTTATCTTCTTTTATCTTTCTCCATGGCTCTTGATGGTCAAAGTATCTATTACCTTCTGACATAATAAGCATCATTTCTCTTGCTCCACTTTTTATTTCAAAATTTTCTATATACTTTTCTATCCTTTTTATTCCTTCATCTATTTTTGCAAGGAACTCCCTATCCTCGGATGTTAATTCTGAGGGAGGCTTTATTTTTCGGTTCAAATATTTATTTGTAAACACAGCCACTCTATTGACAAAATTTCCTAAGATATCTGCAAGTTCATTATTATTTCTTGCCTGAAAGTCTTTCCAGGTGAAGTCCACATCTCTATTTTCCGGAAGGTTTACTGCAAGGGCATATCTTAGGGGGTCAGGGGGGAACTCACGAAGATATTCCGGGACCCAGACTGCCCATCTTCTGCTGGAGGACAGTTTTTTTGACTCTATATTTAGATATTCATTTGCGGGGATATCCGTAGGCAGTATAAAATCTCCATAAGCCATGAGCATTGCAGGCCACACAATAGAATGGAATACGATGTTGTCTTTTCCAAGGAAATGTATAAGTCGTGTGTTTTCATCAAACCAGTATTCCTTCCATAATGAAGGGTTTCCCTTTTTTTCTGCCCATTCTATTGTAGAGGAAATATATCCTATTGGAGCATCAAACCAAACATATAAAACTTTATTTTTAGCCTCGGGAAGAGGAACCGGAACCCCCCAATCCAGGTCTCTCGTTATTGCTCTTGGCTTAAGTCCCTCCCGAAGCCACCCAAGTGCAAATCTTATTACATTATCCTTCCAGTGCTTTTTTCCTAAAAGCCATTTTTCCAGTCTTTCTTGCATTAAATCGAGCCTAAAAAACCAGTGTTTTGTCTCTTTTATTTCTGGAGAGGAACCACATATTTTACACCTCGGAGAAATAAGTTGTAAAGGGTCTATCCACCTACCACATGCTTCACATTGATCCCCTCTTGCTCCCTCTTTTCCACAGTGAGGACATCTCCCCTCCACATACCTATCTGCAAGAAACATTCTGCATTTAGGACAATACAGCTGCTTCACACTTTTAGGCTCTATTAATCCCTTTTTATATATTTTCAAAAAGAAGTCTTGGGAAAGTTTATAATGAAGTGGAATAGTGGTTCTTGAAAAGTTATCGAAAAGTATTCCCAGCTTCTCAAAACTTTCTTTTATTCTTTTGTGGTATTTATCTACTATCTCTTTGGGAGAGGCCTTTTCCTCTTTTGCTTTTATTGTTATGGGAACCCCATGCTCATCTGTTCCCCCAATGTGTATGACATCTCTTTTCTTTAGCCTCTGAAATCTAACATATATATCTGCAGGTAGATAGCATCCTGCAAGATGTCCAAGATGTATATCTCCATTTGCATATGGAAGTGCAGTGGTAACAAGTATCTTCATACAAAATAATACCCTTAAAAATAAAAAAGTCAAAAAATAAGCAATAAATTTTCTGCTAAAACATCAAAAACAGTTTTCTATTTGATGAATCTTCAGGTTTAGGGAGGTATGAGACCAAGCCAAGCATTTAGGTGAGCGTAAGCAAGTCACATATTCACCTTTGAAGTGACTCCTGTAAGGGGCAAGGTGCGAAGCACCGCATAGTCGTGGGCGAGGTGCATTGGAATCATTTCAGTCCTCCTCTACATATTCCCTTACTAACGCCTTC
>CAZUTC010000034.1:13434-14636 GCA_964623485.1 uncultured bacterium
GCATTTAGGTGAGCGTAAGCAAGTCACATATTCACCTGTTATCTGCGGTACACCATATCATATTTTTGTCATTTCCACTACATCCACAATCCAACATAAGGCTTAATTAAATCCCACCATTCTGATGGTGTAATTATTTTGATTGGCAGAGATTTAAAAACGTCACGATATTTTAAGATCGTTCTCCAATCTCTTGTGCAGAAACACTCGCACTTATAGACAATAGCATCACATATAAGAATACGATCCTCAATTTCTGGTAATATATCTAAGATACCGGGCGATAATAACTTAATTCTAGTATGTTCAGCTTCAATAAAAGAGGGTAAATCATTATTTTGTTCAAGTATGTTAAGCCAATAATGCCATACTTCCATAAACCAATTTTCAAGGTAATACTTTTTTGTAGCATCTTGCGTCCCTATCACCTCCTTATAAGTAGATGGAGATATTGCTAATTGCCATGATGCTCTTTTTCCAGTAAGAAAAATGTGGTAGAATGCATCAATGTCATTTATAACTCGTTTACTTAATGTGGTGGGTGGAGTCACGCCATCAAATATATATTCACCATATTCCAAGATAAAATTTAATGAGGATGTATCTAAAAAACCCGTCCGGGAATTTCCTCAAGCTTCATTCATATCCCCTTCCGTATGGCAGATAACGTTCGGGGGACATACGAAGTTCGACTTTGCCGAATTTGGCGAAGGTACAAAGCACCGAAGCCTTATATCCGCTGTTAGCTGAAGTGACGGACATCTTTATCCCTCCCACATTTGATATGCAGTCCATTTTAGATGTTTCTTGCAGATTTTATTCATGGGACAATCTTTGCAATTTGGCTTTAAATCACTACAATATCCATCTTCAAAGAGATAAAATGCTCCATTATCAACATAAAATGGAATTTTGCCAAATTTTGTAACAATTTCTTCTATCCACAGTCTCATTTTACTTGCCTGAATAATGTAAGGTCTCTTCTTTTCATACAATACTTCTTCTAACAATCCAGTTCTACAAAATACTTTTCCAACATGTCCATCAACAATCATCAAAGTCTCTTCCATTTTTGCCACTTTCTGTTTCCAAATTTCATTAAAAAGAAAAACCACCCAATTAACAAACATTCTACAAGCCTTAGGATCACTCCCAACCCATCCAGATTCAAGCACTGGATGAGTATTGAGAAAGTAAAAAAG
>CAZUTC010000035.1:0-11349 GCA_964623485.1 uncultured bacterium
AAGTTTTATTCTTCCTTAAAAATGTTAGTTCCTCTTTAATTATATAACTTGACTTAATCAAAAACTTCACTAAAATTCTATGTGAAAGAGATTATTGTAATCGCAGTTGGTGGAAACTCTCTTGTGGATGAAGGTTCTCGCCATATATCGTATGAGGAGCAACTCAAGAGAGTGAGATTAACTGCAGTGAGAATAGCAAGCATAATGGAAAGAGAGTATACGGTTGCAATAACTCACGGTAATGGACCGCAGGTGGGGCATATCCTTCTTCAATCTTCGTATGCAAAAAAGGTTGATCCATTCATACCCGAGATTCCCTTAGACATTGCAAATGCATATACCCAGGCGTCCATAGGTTATATTCTCGCTCAGACGATAGAGAATGAACTAAAAAAGAGAAGAAATAGAAAGAAAATAACAACTGTGGTAACAAGAGTGGTTGTTGATAAAAATGACCCTGCATTTGATAACCCAACAAAGTTTATAGGTCCATGGTATCCTAAGGAGGAAGCAAAGATTTTAGAGAAGGAGTATGGATGGATAATGAAAGAGGATTCTGGAAGGGGGTATCGAAGAGTTGTCCCTTCCCCTGAACCAAAGAAAATAGTGGAAATAGAAACCATAAGGACCCTTATTCAAAAAAGGGTTTCGGTTGTATGTGTGGGAGGAGGGGGAATTCCGGTAATAGAAGAGGATGGAGAGTACCGGGGAGTATCTGCAGTTATCGATAAGGACTTGGCATCCTCATTACTGGCAGAAGGAATAAAAGCAGTGATTTTTTTAATCTCCACCCAGGTGGATGCAGTATATCTTGATTATGGAAAGCCTTATGCAAGGAAAATAGAGAAAATGACGGTTAAAGAAGCAGAGAAATATTTAAAGGAAGGTCATTTCCCTCCTGGGAGTATGGGACCAAAAATAGAGGCAGGAATAAAATTTTTAAGTTCAGGGGGTAAGAGAGTGATAATAACAAATCCATTTTATATGGTAGAAGCTCTGGAAGGGAAGAAAGGTACGGAGATAGTGCCATGATTTTTTGGATTGTAGTTTCGGCTATCCTAATTCCAATGGACCTATCCCAGACAAACCATCTAAAAGCCTATGGAATAGCATACCATGCGTTGGAAAGAGGAATAACAGTGGAATGGTTGCTCAACTATAGGGGGGGAAGCTTCTTAATACATGACGATGGGGAGTGGCTTAAGGAGGAGTGTATCCTAAAGAATGTAGCATTCGAAAGAATAGATATTTCCAAAGAAACAGAGATAAGAAGAGTTATAGAAGAAAACAATATGGAGTCCATTGTTCTGGAAAAGGCTCCTAAGATTGCGGTTTATGTTCCTCCCACCCACGACCCGTGGGATGACGCGGTAAGGATGGCTCTTGAGTATGCAGAGATTCCGTACGATAAAATATGGGATGAAGAGGTTCTATCCGGAAAAATAAAGGAGTACGACTGGGTTCATCTACACCATGAAGATTTCACAGGACAGTATGGAAAGTTCTGGGCATCGTATCGGAATACCGAGTGGTATAGAGAGGAGGTGAGGATAAATCAGGCGATGGCAAAAAAACTTGGATTCAAAAAGGTTTCTCAGTTAAAACTTAAAGTTGCAGAGATGCTAAAGGAGTATGTAAAAGAAGGAGGTTTTATATTTGCAATGTGTTCTGCCACTGATACCTGGGATATTGCCCTTGCAGCCTGGAATACCGATATCGTCCCCGCAGTTTTTGACGGAGATGGAGTAGACCCTCACTATAAAAATAAACTGGATTTTTCTAATACACTTGCTTTTGAAAATTTTGATGTCATAACAGACCCTCATATTTATGAACATTCCAATATAGATGTTACACAAAATGCGGTTAAAAGAGGACCAAATACCTACTTTACCCTTTTTGATTTTTCAGCAAAGTATGACCCCGTTCCTACTATGCTGGTTCAAAATCATGTAACTCTTGTAAAGGAGTTTTTAGGGCAGAATACCGGATTCAACAGGAAGTATATAAAAAAGAGAGTGGTAATCCTTGGGGAGGTAAAAGGGACCGAAGAGGTTAAGTATATTCATGGAAATTATGGAAAAGGAACATTTACTTTTCTTGGTGGCCATGACCCTGAGGATTATGCCCACAGAATAGGAGACCCCCCAACCCCATTGGAGCTATTCCCAAACTCTCCCGGATATAGACTCATACTTAATAATGTTCTTTTCCCTGCAGCAGAGAAAAAACATCTGAAAACATAAGTGCGTTCAGAGCTTAAATGCATTCCATGTGTAATAAGACAGCTCGAAAGGTCAGCGGGTTTCTTAAATCTACACGAGGATAAGATAAATTTCTATATAAGAAAGGCAATAAAGAAACTTGAAGAGTTATCCCTTGAACTCCCACCAAATCTATTTACCACAAAGATTCTTGAGGTTCTATACGAAGATATTCAAGAAGATCCCTATAAGGAGATAAAGAAGAAACAGAATGAAAATGTAAAAGGAGTTCTTCCTTTCCTGGAAGAGAAAATCAAAAATTCAGCAGAGCCTTTATACTCTGCAATTCTTTTTTCAAGCTTGGGGAATATAATTGACCTCGGTCCTCAGGATAGATACGATTTCGATTCTTTGTTGGAAAGAAAAAAAAGATTTGATTACGATGATTTTGACATATTTTTAAAAAAGATAAAAAAGGGAGGGAGACTTTTATACATTCTTGACAATTCCGGAGAGGCTGTAATAGACAAGATGGTTCTGGGAATGCTTGAGAAATACTTTGATGATTATCGGATTGTTGCAAGGGGAAAACCTATTTTAAATGACATAACAGTAAAGGAGGCAGAGGAACTCGATTTTAACAAAGAAAAACTGATATCCACTGGTGTGAGAGTTTTGGGGATAGATTTTCAACATGCTCCAGAGGAGTTAAAGAAATGGTACCGGGATGCAGATGTGGTAATAGGGAAAGGGCATGCAAATTTTGAATCCCTCATAGATGGGAAAAGGGATGCTTTCTTGATTCTTCAAATTAAGTGTGAAGTTGTTGGAAGATACATAGGGCTTGAAAAGGGAAGTTCTGTTTTGTTTTATTATCATCCATGATAAAGGTGGTTCTTTTTGATATAGATGGGACCCTCCTTAGAGCGGGAATTGCCCCCAGAAAAGCATTTCAAGATGCGGTATCTCAGATATGGAGAAAAAATGTAAATATTGATAATATTTCATTTCTTGGGAAAACAGATATTTCAATACTATCTGAAATATTAAAAAAACATGGTTTAAAAGATGACTCTGTTTTAAGACAGAGATTCTGGAGCCTTTATATCCAACTTTTAAAGGATTATATAAAGAAAGAGAATAAAAAAAGAGTTATGCCTGGAGTTTTAGACATTCTTGAGGAAATTAAAAATAGAGGTATAACCTTGGGGATTATTACGGGAAATATCAGGAAAGGGGCTTTAATAAAACTTGATACATTTGGTTTATCCTTCTACTTTTCCTTTGGAGCATTTGGGGATGAAAAAGAGAGAAGGGAGGACCTTGTCCCAATTGCAATAAAAAGAGCAAAAGCAGTAAGAAGAGAGAAGCTCAAAAAAAGCAATTTCTTAATGGTAGGAGATTCTATCCCTGATATCCTTTCTGGCAAAAAACATGGAATAAAAACAGTAATAGTGGGGACTGGATGGGAGACAAAGGAAAATTTACTCAAACACAAACCCTTTCTCTATATCGAAGATTTCATAAAAGGGAAAGAGGAGTTTTTAAATCTTATATCGCCAAAGATGTAATACTCTCTTAACCCAAGTAATGTGTTTACTTGACATATTCATAATAAGGGGTATAATTTTTTGTGCCAAAGATTAAAGGAACTCTGTTAAGTATAGCAAAACAATGGATAAAGGAGAAAGGAAAAGAGGAGGAGATTCTGGCTTCTCTTCCCCCAAAAACCAAGGTGATTTTTGAAAATCCTATCCCAACTAAATTTTATGAGATAAAACTCATAAATCCTTTACTTGAGGCGATGGTGAAGATAATTGGAAAGGGAAATGAAGCGATACTAAATGAATACGGAGCCTATGAGGCAGAGAGGATTTCAAAAACATATATGAGATTTTTATTAAAATTTGTTACTCCAGAGGGATTGATTAAACGAATTCCCATTTTTTCTAAAAGAAATTTTACTCCAGGGTATATAAAAATAAACCAGCTAAAAAAAGGGTATGCGGTGGTATCCCTTTGTGAGTTCAAAGGAGGGAAATTGTTCTGTCCCCTTATAACTGGAAGACTACGGAGAACTCTTGAAATAATAGGAGCAAAAGAGATAGAGGTAAGGGAAACCAAATGTATATATAGAACCAAAGATGACCACTGTGAGTGGGAGATAAAATGGAAATAATGGATAAAATGAATGAAGAAAAAGGATATGGAAGGGGAGTAATTTGGAACTTTATAAAAAAATGGTTAAGGAAGAAACTTGGGGATAAGGGGTTTGAAGATTTTTTAAAGAATTTAAGCAAAGAGGTAAGAGAGACCCTGCTCGAAGCCAAACCTAAGGAGTGGTATCCAGAGGAACATTTAAGAAGAGTTCTTGAGACAAGCATGGAACAGATTGGGAAAGGAGATGAAGGGTGTATAAGAGAGATAGGAGCATTCATTGCAAGAGAAAGCTTGAGTACTTTCCTCAAATTTCTGATAAAGTTTGCCTCTATACCAATGGTTTTGAGAAGAATGCCGGTATATTGGAGACGTTATACCAACATTGGTGAGGTAAGGGTAAAGATTGGAAAGGGGAAGGCAACGGGAAGTCTATGGAAGCATGATAAAGGCAGAGTTTACTGTCCCATGATAGAGGGATGGATAAAGGAGTCATTATTGTGTGCAGGAGCAAAGGAGGTAGAGGTAAGGGAGGTGAAATGCAGGTATCGGGATAAGGCAGACCACTGTGAGTGGGAAATAAAATGGCATTGAGAGGTATTTTCCTCTTATACCTGATGGAATGGATTAAAAAAAGGGAAAAGTTAGAAGAGATTCTCTCCCAACTTTCTGAGAAGGCGAAGGAGGTCTTTTTAAATATTGAGGAAAAGGATTGGTGTCCTTTGTGGGTATTTGAAGAGGTATTTAATGCGATTTCTAAAATATTCAAAGAAGATATAAACTCTTTATTTAATGATTTTGGCAGGTCTCTGGCAAAACAAACTATAACCGATGGATATCTAAAGGCTTTTATTTCTTTTGTTTCCCATGAAAAACTAATAAAACGCATTCCTATGTTATGGAAGAGATACAGTAATGAATCCACAATGGAGATTAAAGAGATAGGAGATAAGCATGTATTGATAAACTACTACCCACCTAAGAAAACCCCCCATCCGGTTCACACTCCTTTAATATCCGGTTTTCTAAGAGAAATTTTTTCCAATATTTCCCAAAAAAATATAGAAATTTCAGAGATAAAATGTGCTCTTAATGGTGGGGAAAGGTGCGAGTGGAGAATAGTTTGGGATTAGAAAAGTATAAAGAGTATGCAGAGGAACAAATCATTAATATTCTTTCTGTTATCTCCGATGTTGCAATTGGAGATTTTGAGGTTCAAGTAAAACCTGAAAGAGAGGATATATTTGGAGCATTAGCAATAGGAGTAAATGAGATGATTTCACATTTAAAGAGATTGTGGGAGGAGAAGGAAAAGGCTATGGAGGAGGTTAGAAGGGTAAATAAGGAGCTTGAAGACCTGGTTTATATTATGTCCCATGACTTGAAAGCCCCCTTAAGAGCCATCACCGGATTTTCATCCTTCCTACTCGAAGATTATGGAGATAAACTGGATGAGGAAGGGAGGGATTATCTTAACCGGTTGGTGAAGGCTGCAAAACACATGGAGGCTCTTATAAATGACCTCTTGGAATACTCCAGAATAGAAAGAATAAAGAGACCTTATAAATGGGTTGACCTGAAGGAGATAGTAGAAAAAGCAATTGAATTTGTTCAACCTCCAGATAATGTGAGAATCTCTTATCCAGAGAACATGCCAGAATTGTATATGGATGATGTGAAAATGCAACAGGTGTTTATAAATTTGATAGCAAATGGAATAAAGTATAATGATAAAGAGGAAATTAGAATAGAGATAGGATTTGAAGAGAAAGATGATGAATTCAAAATCTGGGTAAAGGATAACGGCATAGGTATAGATGAAAAATACTATGAAGATATTTTTAAAATATTTAAGAGACTTCACACTCAAGAGGAGAGGGAGGGAACGGGAATAGGGTTGAGTATTGTGAGAAAGATTATAACCCAGCATCAAGGTAGGATATGGGTAGAGTCCCAAAAGGGGAAGGGGTCATGTTTTTATTTTACAATACCAAAAAGGAGGAAAGATGGAAAAAAAGATAGACATACTTTTGGTTGAGGATGATGAGAATGATATTCTTATAACTAAAAGAGCATTTAAGAAAGGAAAACTCACCAACAGGGTTTTTGTTGTAAGGGATGGTGAGGAGGCTCTGGACTTTCTTTATCATCGGGGAAAATATAAGGATGAAGAGAAATTTCCGAGGCCAGGACTTATCCTATTGGATATTAACATGCCGAAGATGGATGGAATAGAGGTGTTGAAAAGAATAAAAAATGATCCCGAACTTAAGAAAATACCGGTCATAATGCTTACCATCTCTCAGAGAGACCAAGATATCATCGAGTCCTATCAGCTTGGGGTTAACAGTTATATTGTAAAACCGGTAGAGTTTGAGAAATTTAGGGAGGCTGTTTCAACTATAGACCTATACTGGGCGCTGAATGAACTGCCATAAAATAAGAAAAGAATACCATAGATATCGGAAGAGAGTAGAGGAAAAGATCACCCATATCTTAAGTGTGCTTTCTGAGGTTTCATTGGGAGATTTCAATGTGAAAGCAGAGATAAGGTCAAAAGATATCCTCGGAGCCCTTGCGGTCGGGATAAATGAAATGGTGGGAAACCTCCGTAGAATGAATGAGGAACAGATAAGAAAAGCAAAAATTCTTGAAAGAGCAAAAAATAATATGGAAGAAATGATGTACGCGGTTTCCCATGATTTAAGAAACCCTCTCAGGACCATAATAAGTTTCAGTCAGTTTTTAATGGAGGATTACGGCGATGTCTTGGATGAAAGGGCAAAGGATTACATATTAAGGGTTATAAAGGCAGGGAAAAAAATATTTACCTTTCTTGATGCAGTTTCTCAATTGCTTTATTTAGAAAGGATTCCTTTGACTTATAAGAGAATCTCTGTTAAAAGAGCAGTTCAGCAGGTTATAAAAAACCTGGATACCCATAGAAGGATAAAGATAAAATATCCTTCCCGAACCTTTTTTATCAAGGCTGATCCAGAAAGAATGAAGATGGTCTTCTATCATCTGCTTAAAAACGCAGTCCAGTATAACGATAAAGAAGAGGTGGAGATAGAGATTGGGGGTAAAGTAAAAAGAGATTTTTATGAAATCTGGATAAAAGACAATGGTCCTGGAATCCCAAAATATGCTATACCAAAGATTTTTAAAATCTTCAGGAAGCTTCATCATCCCAAGGAGGACGAAGGACCAGGAGTTGGGCTTACAATTGTGAGAGAGATAATTCAAGAGCATGAAGGGGAAATACGGGTAGAATCAGAACCTAAAAAAGGAAGTATATTTTACCTGAGGATAAAAAAAATATGAAGGATAAATATCTTTTACTATTGATAGAAGACAACGAAGATGACACTATTTTTTTCAAAAGAGCCTTATCCAAAGCTCCTTTTGAATATACTCTTCATATTGCACGAACCGGGAAAGAGGCAATAAAAAATGTAACTCAACATCCTTATGATGTGATATTTTTGGATTACATGCTTCCGGATATGGATGGACTGTCTCTTTTGGAAGAGTTCAAAAAGAAGGGTATAGAACTCCCAATCATTTTTTTCACCGGGTATGGGTCAGAAGAAATAGCGGTTCAAGCAATGAAAAAAGGAGCATCCGATTATATAGTAAAAAATGTGGGTACCAACCATCTCTTGAAAATTCCAGAGCTTATCCAACAAAAGACAAAAGAGTATAAATTAATGCAGGAGAAAAAGAGGATAGAGATGTTGAAAAGAAACCTTATTTCTCTGGTATCCCATGAGATGAGGGGTCCACTTGCTGCGATATTGAATGGTCTTTCCCTTCTTAAAACAACTCTGCCCTTTGATCAATTAAACAATAAAGTAAAAAAGATTTTTTCCATAAGTGAAAAGGCAGGAAAGGATATGATGTTTATGCTGGATAACTTTCTCCTTTTATCGAAAATAGAGGCAAGAGAAATTGAGGAGGTAATAAAAGAGACAAACATTAACTCCCTGCTTCATGAAATATACGAGTCAGTGAAATGGCTTGCAGATGAGAAGGGCGTAAAAATCATTCTTAAGTTGGACAAAAAGATTCCAACTGTGAAAATTGCGTCATTCCTTTTCAGCAGAGCAGTTATCAATCTTATAGATAATGCTATAAAGTTTAGCCCACCCGATCGGAATATTTATGTCTCATCAAAGTTATCCAATGGAAACATAGAGATTATAGTTGAAGATGAGGGTCCGGGGATACCCCCGGAGTATCTTCCTGTTATCTTTAATAAGTACAAAAAAGTAAAGAAAAGTACCAAAGGATTGGGTCTTGGTCTGTATATAGTGAAAAAAATTGTCACAGAGGTACTTAACGGTACGATAAAGGTAAAAAACCGACCCAGAGGAGGAGCCGAATTTAGAATTGAAATTCCAATCCATCATAAGTAATTTATGATGAGACATGTAATAAGAAGAATTCCCTTGGTAGGCAGAGAAAAGGAATTTGCTGTGCTTCTAAATCTCTTTAAAAAAGTAAGAAATGGAAAAGGGAGAGTAGTGGGGGTTTTTGGTCCGCCCGGTATTGGGAAAACTAAACTTGTGTATGAGTTTTTATATAGTGTTCCAATAAACACAAGATATTTAGAGGTTAAAGGAGTAGAGTATTTAGGCTCCTTAGAATATCAAATGTTAAAAAATACGGTGTACAGCTATTTTAAAATACCTCCATCTTCTAAGCCCCCCTTAGAAAAAATTATAGAATCTCTTAGTTCCACTTACCAGGATTTATTCAAATCTTCACCTTTAATAAAGAGTTTATTACTTTCTCACTTTGAAAATAAAAAGAACGAAGTAGTAGATAAGATTGAGTGGGGGGATAGAACTTATATATTCAACCGGTTAATAACGCTGCTTTTAAAAATGATGGCATCTGAAGACCCCCTTATAATATTTTTTGATGATTTTCAATGGATTGATGGTATGACACGGAATTTTATTGAAACATTGGTAAAAAGAATAAATTCTTCTTCAATAATGGTGGTCATAGCATCCCGAACAAAAAATAAACTGGAGTTTCTGAAGGGAATTTCATACTATACGGAAATAAATCTTTCTCCTCTTTCTTATGAAGGGTGTAAAGAGTTTGTGAAAAATATGCTACGATGTGAACATATTGATGAGACCCTGGGAAGATTTGTTGCATCTTATGGTAAAGGAAATCCATTTTATATGGAAGAGTTGGTAAATATGCTGTTGGAGGGCAAAGCGATAGATTTCAAGGTAAATTATGCAAAACTAAAAGTCTCCAAAGAGGAGATTCCTTCACCCCTTCGCTCTCTAATACTTAAAAAGATTGCCGTGCTGGATGAAAACCAAAAAAGAGCTATTAAGATTCTATCTGCAATAGGTAGTTATTTTCCGTTGAAATTCATAGAACTTCTTTCAAAAAAATGGGAAATAAGAGAGGATGAAGTGAGTGTTTTGATGGAAAAAGGGTTTTTAAAGATAGATGGTAAAAACTGTATGTTTAAACACCATCTTATCAAAGATATACTCTATAATTCTATTTCTGAAAAGGAAAAAAGGGAGATTCATAAGATAATTGCTAAGATTATAGAAGATTTCTCTAAAGAGAGAAAGGAGTATAGAGAGGTGCTTCTTTTCCACTACCAGAAAGCAGGAGAGGAAAAAAAACTGCTTTCGCTCTTAAGTAAATTATGTGAAGAAAAGAAGATGCTCGGGAATTATGCCAAAGCGGAGGAGATAGGGGAGAAGTATATGAGAATTGCGGGTGAGAAAGCCTTAAAGGAGGAAGAGGGAGTAAGAGTTATCCTCACCACAGCTGATATCAAAACATTGCTTGGAAAGCATGAGGAAGCACTGAAGATGCTTTCCATGCTCAAGAAAGAAAATCTCATTCTCCCAAAAATAAAGGCAAAGTACTTTTTGGTGAAAAGCCGGGTTCTGGAAGCCCAGGGTAAATATAAAGAGGCAGTGGAGGCAGCAAATGAGGCTGTTGAGATGGTTGAGTATATGAAGAAAATTGATAAAGAACTTTTGGGGGAATGTTATCATCAAATGGGAGTGGGGCTTTGTCGTAAGGGAGATTATCAAAATGCCTTAAAGTATATTCGTTCATCTCTTAAAATAAGAAAGTCTTTATTGGGAGAGGAACATCCCGATGTTGCAGATAGTTATAACACCTTGGGAGGGATATATTTCTATATCCAAAATTATGAAGAGGCATTGAAATATTTTGAACAGGCGCTGGACATAAGAATATCTTGTTTAGGAGAAGCCCACCCTTCAGTGGCTGGGAGTTATAACAACATAGCAAATGTATATGCATTACAAAAAGATTATAAGATGGCATTATGGTATCAGGAAAAAAATCTCAATATAAAACTTTCACTGTTCGGAGAGTTCCATCCCAAAGTTGCAGGGAGTTACAACAATATCGGAGTGATTTATAGCCTCAAAGGAGAATACGAGAAAGCCATGCAGTACTATAAAAAGGCTTTGATGGGATGGAAAAATTGTTTTGGTGAAAAACACCCACTTGTAGCGGAATGCTACGCCAATATTGGGTCTGCTTTATATGAAAACAGAAAATACAAAGAAGCATCCCAGTACTTCAAGGTATCCCTCAAAATCTGGGAGGACCTTCCTGATAAAGACCTTCCAAAGATAGGAGAGATATATTTGAAACTCTACAAAATTCTTTCAAAACAAAAAAGAGAGAAAGATGTAAACCATCTACTTTTAAAAGCAATTCAAATAGGCAAAACATATAACACTTCTTGGTTAAAAGAGGCAGAAAGACTGCTTCATAGTAAATGAGCCAAAGAAAGACTATCTATTATTAAATGGAAAGTTTATTATTCTTCCCGGAAAATGAATCTTAGAAATGTATGAGACTTAAAAGGATGATAATCTATTTGTTTTTAACTGTATCTTTTATGGAAAATGTAATGCTCTCCCCATGCAGTTTGATAGAATGTGAAGAAGAGTTTGAGAGA
>CAZUTC010000035.1:11449-12799 GCA_964623485.1 uncultured bacterium
AAATGTAATGCTCTCCCCATGCAGTTTGATAGAATGTGAAGAAGAGTTTGAGAGAAAATCCAGACCTTGAAGTGATTAAGAAAAATACAGGAAGTCCTGAGAATGACTCTGCTTTTTATCTTCCAATATATGCAAATAATGGAAAGTATATTTATTATCTTAAAATTCCTGAACTATATTACGAGAATCTCTTCTTAGAGATAAGTGAAAAAGGAGGAGGCTTATGGAGAATAGACCTCTATGATTTCTCCGAAAAAGAAATACTTAAAGGAGAGTATAGAGCATTTGATATTTCCTCAGATAATAAGAGTATAGTGGTGGTTGAAGGAAATGGAGGGATAAAAATTACAGATACATCTGGGAATATACTTTATGCCTTAGAAACTTCTCAAGACTCTATAATATGGGTAAAATTTAGTCACGATGGAGATAAAATATACTATGCGGCTAAAGATTCTCTTTCCGGATATTACAGAATAAATTTAGATGGTTCTGAGGAGGAGTTAGTCCGTCTATGTGAGAATCCTAAATACTTTGATTTAACAAAGGATGATTCTTTATATGATGAATTGGAATATCCATCCTTTAATCCCCTGGATGACCGATATGTTATAGGAGTTTATTCTTTCAAACAAGATGTTATAGAAACAGAAACAGATCTTATTCTAATTGATAGAGTGAATAAAGACACTATTTTTTTGAATGCTATGCCCTATGAATACACAAAGATAACCTATCCCTCATGGTCCCCGGATGGAAAAGATGTTATATTCTCTTGTAAGGGGGTTTATAAATTTAATCCTCCGACAGAATGCAGGTCTGAGATATGGATACTTAAGAATGTTAAGTAGTTAAGGAGAAGTTATGAAGAAGGGTTTATATCTTTTTATTCTCGCTCAACTGCTAAAAGGAGATAAACTTCCGGAGATAGTATGGAAAAAGGTTTTTGACTCCAACTATACAGATTTAGCATATGCTATTGTATTAGATAAAAAAGGAAATATATATGTGACTGGGGCATCTGGAGAATACCTGGTTACCGATTTCTTGACCTTGAAATATGATAATCAAGGAGAACTTTTATGGCAGAGTTTTTATGATGGAGGAACAGATTCTCTTTTACTATTAAAATACACTAAAGAGGGAGATCTGGAGCATGATAAAAAGATTCTTCCCCGGGGAGAAGGATACGATATTGCCTGCGATGAAACTGGATATGTGTATATAACGGGGACCTATCTTCCTGGCACCGGGAGCGACTTTCTTACTGTAAAATGTGATACAAATGGAGAGATGCTCTGGTACGATATATATAGGGAAAATTTATGGAACCATGCTCAGGGAGTGGTA
>CAZUTC010000035.1:12899-14018 GCA_964623485.1 uncultured bacterium
AGTGGTAAAATTGAATGAGAGTGGTGAGGTTCTCTGGGAAAATAGGTTTGATAGGGGGTAAAGATGATATAGGATATGGAGTTGCACTGGACAGTAATGGGTATATATACATAACAGGATTTTTTGGAGAAGAGGAAGAAGAAAATTACGATATAATAAGTTTGAAATATGCCCAGTATTTTAAAATAAATGGATATATTAAGGATGAAAAAGGAAATCCCTTAGAAGGTGTCTTCTCATTGGAATTTTACCCCTTCTTTCCGGATTTATAATCCTTTAAATTATGATAGAACTCAACAGGATTTTACTGCTTCTGAAGCAGGTATACAGGAAAAAGATAGCAGACTCTCTATAAGAATAAAGAATATTTATTTTGATGTGAATGAAAATCTTCTTTATATTTATTGTTTCCTTCCCAAACCTGAAATAATAAATATACTTCTTACATATAGAAACACCTACATTAAGTGATATCAAAAAATTTATGATTTTGAGATAAGATTATTTTATTTTTCTTCCTTCACCGAGATTGTAAGGATTGTGTCTCCGGCTTCTATTTTATCCACTATTTCCATTCCGTAATCTACTTCTCCTATTACCGTATACTTTCCGTTGAAATGGGGTAACTCCTTTTTACATATGAAAAACTGGCATGAGTTTGTGTTTGGTTTTCCAAAATTTGCCATAGAAACAGTTCCCCTTTTGTGGGGGAGTTTTTTACCTTCCTTATCATCTGCAATAATATAGCCTGCGGTTCCGGTCCCATTTCCCTTTGGGTCTCCTCCCTGGACGATATTCTCTGTTACAAGATGAAATGTGAGTCCATTATAGAAACCGGTTTTTGCAAGCTTTGTGATGTTCCTTACATTTATAGGAGACTTATCCGGGTAAAGCTTTATTCCAAAAACACCCTTCTTTTTAACCTGAACTAAAAGATATAGGTTTTTTGGTTCCTTTTTTTCTTTACCGCATAGAATAAATAGACACACCCCTAACAAAATACTTAAGTATCTCATACTTACCTCCTTTTATTATTTATTATTTATTATTTTATTTCCATAAATTAAATTGTCAAGAAAATGCAGAATTCCATAACATTTTGGCCGCGAAGCTTATTCT
>CAZUTC010000036.1:0-13771 GCA_964623485.1 uncultured bacterium
AGCCTCCTCCAAAATTTTAAAAAGTTTAGAATTGAACTCCATATCATCACCTCCGTCCTTTTATTTAAAATTATAAAAAAGAAATAAAATCCGTCAAGTAAATATAAGATTTTTATAATAATATTAAACCTTCAAATGTTTTATTATTCTCCCTGTCTAAGATTTTAATATACTATTTTTATCTCCACTCTCCTGTTAAGACTTCTTCCGCTTCTTGTCCTGTTATCCCCTATTGGTTTCATCTCTCCTGCACTTTTCACCCGCATCCTCTCCATGGGTACACCAAAACCGGAAAGGATATTTGCAACATTCATTGCCCTTACATACCCAAGCTGATAGTTGCTCTCTGCATTTCCCACACTGTCAGTATGTCCTTCAATCACAACAGTGGCATCTGGGCTGCTTTTTATCCTCTCTGCTATCTTTTCCAAGGTATGAATATACTCTGGAGCCGGATATGTTGCGCCCTTTCCAAAATATACCCTTGTAATTGAAGGGGGTGCCTTTTTCACCTTTACCACTTTTTTCGGCTTTTTCGTCATTGGGAAATCAATCATCTTAATATCCCCATCCTCCAGAACCACAGTTTTTCTTTCCGGATAGTAACCTTCTTTAAATGCTTCCACAAGATACATGCCTGGGGGAATTGTGATACTGTATACTCCGGTTACCCCATCCGATGTTGTATAATGAGGAATCACATTCTCTTTTGTATTTATAAACTTGATACCTGCGCTTAAAGGAATTCCGGTTTTTGCATCATAAACAATTCCCTGAACCTTTGCCCCTCCTTTTTCAAGATAGACCTCTAAGTATCTTCTTAATTCCTCCTTTCCAATAACCTCGGTCTGGTATCCTTCTTTTTCTACCGTAACAACATCCACTCCTTTTGTTTCAACATAAAACTCACCCTTCTCGTCTGTATAAAATGTGTCTTTTTCTGCTCCTCTTTGCAGTACAATTACTGCATCACTTATGGGTTCCTTTGTCTCTGCATCGTACACCACACCTTCAAGTGCAAGGGGAGGTCTTTTAAAGGGATTGAAATGAAGTGATAGACCAAGTTCTCCATAATAACTCTCCTTCATGTTTAAGGGGTTAAATCCTCCGGAAAGTTCAAAATCAAACCATGAAGCCAAAGGGAATCTTAAACCTGCTTGAATATCATACAATGCATCTCTTATGTCCATCACTGTTTTAAGAGGATAGGTGAAAACAAGGGGAGTAGATGGAGCTGCCTGGGTAAACGGATATAAGACTCCAAAGGAAGTAAAGATATGCAGGTAGCGCAAACCTGTCCATTCCAGACCCAGTCCTCCAACTATCCATTGAGGAACCGTATAGGAGGTATCTCTTACGTCCACATTCTCTGCATACTTATATCCTGCATTTAACTGAATACTAAAAACCCTTGCCTCGTACCCCAACAGGAAAAGAGCACCAAACTCTGGATTCTTACGGGAAAATGGATAATATCCAAGAATCCTCGCCATATTATCATCTGTTGAAGGACTGATAGGAGAGGCAAGGGACATGGTTGCAAATCCTAATATTCCAGTGCCCAGAAATGCGTTCTCTCCCATAGAAAAGGGAATTACACCTTTAACATTCACACCATAATCCTGAACACCGTACGTGTTGTTTCCTCCAGTCTCATAGTAAAAATACCCGGTTCCAAATCCACTTATTTCAAGGTATTTCCATAGAGATAGAGATAAACTTAAAAATGGAAATGTACTCAAAACATTATAAGTAGTCTGCTCTTGAGAATGATATATACTTTCATAATATCCATATACTCTTATATTAAGTCCTATGGTCCCTGGTTCTTCACATAAAGCAGAGTAGATACCTCCAAATCCCTTTGTTCCAGTGAAACTCTGGTATCCAAAGAGTAAAAATGGAACCAAGATAAAAGCCATGATTTTCTTCATACACCACCCCATTTTTTATATTCTAAATACAAGTCCAAGACCAAAAAGGACAGAGTTTCTTGATTCCTTGACATCTGTATCCGGATCATCTGCTGTTAGGTTGGGTTGAAAGATGAAATATGGAGAAAGAAAGAGAATCGGAGCAACCTTTATACCCAGCTCCCCTTGGAACCTCCAGCATAGAAATGTCCGTAATTCTTCCTTTGGAATATCCTCTTCAACCCAGCTCCCTTCATTAAACCTCACCTTCTTTCTGCCAGATGTGTTTGAAAATACCAAAGGCCCCATTCCAAAGCTCAATGAAAAACCCGCGGTTGGGGGTTTAAGTGTAATTTTGGGAACAAGGGGAACGGCTATGTTTGAATAATTATGCTGCTCTTCTATACCAAGTATCTTCCATGTATAGGAGGTGTTCTGCACCCATAAACCTGTTTCTATTCCCATCACCACTGGAAGACATCCCGGGGTTATGTCTATCCCAACCCCTGCACCTATATGAGTTCCCCATCCGGACCCTGAATAAGAAACTGTGGAATTTTCAATGGTCTTTGCATATGTCTGACTGTTAAGGCCTAAAACTCCTTTTATTTCAAAAGCATAAACAAAAACAAAAAGCATACATATTAAGAGGCCTGTTTTTTTCATCCTTTACCTCCTATTTTTTAAGATTACACCTAAAAATTAAAAAGTCAAGTCTATTTATTCAATGTTTTTAGCCATAAACTTAACCAAAGGAATGAATTTTTCTTTACCTATATGATTTTTAAAACTTGACAATAAAAATACTAATCTATTCCTTTATTTTTTAAAAACTCGGTAAGAAGAGCTTCTATACCAGGCTCTGTCCTTTCCTCAAGTTCATAGAAAACCCTGGTAGCAGGCTTATTTAATTTTACGAGCTTTCTTATGTCAACTGGGGTCCCTATGATAACTGTGTCAGCAGGAACCCGATTTAAAATATCCTCCAACTCTTTCATCTGTTGTTTCCCATACCCGATACAGGGAAGGAGATTTTTTACATGTGGATAGTTTTCAAGGGTAGTTTTTATACTTCCAAAAACATAGGGAGCAGGGTCTATTATTTCCCGGGCTTTGAACCGTTGTGCTGCTATGGTTCCTGCCCCAAAGGACATCTCTCCATGGGTAAGTGTGGGGCCATCCTCCACAACTACAACCTTTTTATCTCTTATAAGCTCGGGGTCTTCTGGGAAGATTCTTAAAGAAGCCTCTATTATCTTTGCAGCAGGATTATATTTTTTTATATTATCTTTGACTTTTTCCACATCCTCTTTCTTTGCGGTATCCACTTTATTTAATATTATCACATCTGCCATCCTGAATATGGCTCCGCCTGGATGATAGGAAGTTTCGTGTCCTGGTCTTAAAGGGTCAACCACAACAAAAAGAATATCGGGTTTATAAAATGGAAAGTCATTATTTCCTCCTTCCCATACTATCAAATCAAACTCCTTTTCACATTCTCTTAGGATTCTTTCATAATCTACACCTGCAAAAACCGGGGTCCCTCTTAAAAGATGGGGTTCGTATTCTTCCCTCTCCTCTATAGTGCATTCATACTTTTCAAGGTCTTCAAAGGAGGAAAATCTCTGTACCGCCTGTTTTGAAAGGTCTCCATAAGGCATTGGATGTCTTACCACACAAAAATTTACACCCTTTTTATGAAGAATCTCTGTTATTCTTCGGGATGTGGGGCTCTTACCGGCTCCGGTCCTTACAGCACCTATTGCAATAACAGGCTTTTTTGAAAAAAGCATGGTACTTTTTGGACCCAACAGCCAGTAATCAGCCCCTGCTGATATTGCTTCTGAAGCTTTGTCCATCACATGATGATAGGAAACATCGGAATAAGAAAAAACAACCACATCCACATCATACTTTTTAATGAGCTCTTTGAGTTCTTCTTCTGGATGTATCAGAATACCCTCTGGATATAAGGAACCTGCAAGTTCGGCTGGATACCTCCGGTTCTCTATATTAGGAATCTGTGTAGCAGTAAATGCGACCACTTCGTAATCCTCGTTATCCCGAAAAAAAACATTGAAGTTATGAAAATCCCTTCCTGCTGCTCCCATTATTATTACTTTTCTCCTCATCCTTAAATATTTTTAAAAAGGTCCCCCAAGGATTCAGCCTCTTTCAGAATCTCTTCTGCCTTTTTTATCAATGGGTCGTATCTTAAGATAACCATGTAGGTTCCTGCAATTCCATAATATTTTGAGAGTATCTCTGACTCAAGTCTCCTTTTTATATCCTCCTTCGCAATCTCCATCTCTTTTTTCTCCTCCTCCGTGGGCTTAAAAATCTTTTCCTTTTCTAAAAACTTAACAAAATCATTAAACACCTGGTCGTCTACTTTAAAATCCTTTGGAATATCCTTATGTCTTCTGGCATACTTCACTGCGTACTTAAAAAATGCGCTCTTTATTATAAGCTTATTTACAATAGGGTGAATATAGGGAACCTCTACAATTATATCAGGAATTATCCCTCCTTCTCCTTTTAACAATCTGTGATGTCTTCCCAGAGTATAAAACTTTTTCTCTTTTTTCTTTTCCCTTTTCACCTTGTGGACATCTATACATCTTCCAGAAGGAGTATACCAGTATGCGGTAGTGAGTTTCACTGCTCCTTCTGTTTCCGGGACTCGGTGAAGGGTCTGAACTGAGCCCTTTCCGAAGGTTGTATCACTCCCTATAATCAGTCCCCTTTCCCAGTCCTGAATAGCTCCAGCAAGTATTTCGGATGCTGAGGCAGACCCATGGTCAACCAGCAGGACTAAAAGATATTCTGTCCCGTGTAAGGGAGAGGATAAGGAGTAAAGTTCTCTATAACTGGATGGGTCCCTTCCTTTGGTTATTACAACTGTCTTTCCGGATGGCAGGAAGATATCTGCTACTTCAACAGCCTCTCTTAAAAGTCCTCCGGGATTGCTTCTTATATCAAGAATTATTTTCCTTGCCCCTTCTTTAAAAAGGGAATCTAAGGCATCTTTAACCTCATCATAAGCCCTTTGGGAAAAACTGGAAAATCTTATGTATCCAATTTTATCTGAAATTAGGGCAGCATATGGAACCGCCTTTATCTTTATAATCTCTCTTGTTATTGTAACATTAAAGGGTTTGGCTGCCCCTTCCCTTGCAATCTTAATGGTAACTTTTGTTCCAGGAGTTCCTCTAAGTTTTGACACCGCCTCCTCTATAGTTATTCCTTCTGTGGACTCTCCATTTATCTCTATTATTCTATCTCCTGCCTGAAGACCTGCTCTCCATGCAGGGGTTCCCTCTAAGGGGGCGATTATGGTAAGAATCTCATCCCTTATACCTATCTGTATTCCCAAACCTCCAAACTCACCCCTTGTTGTAACTTGAAGGTCTGCATACTCCTTTTTTGTAAGATATGTGCTGTATGGGTCCAGTTTCTCAAGCATCCCCTTTAATGCATTTTCAATAAGTTCATCAGAGGAAACATCCCTCACATAGTTCTTTTGAACCAGTGCCACTACCCTTGTGAAAAGTCTCAGGGATTCATAGATATTGTCCTTCTCAGCCCAGAGTTTTGAGACAACCCATCCGGAAAGTACGATTCCCAGCACTCCTAAAAAAACCCAGATTTTCTTACTCTTCATATATTCCTCTCTTTTTTAGAAATTTAACAATTTCACTCTTTATTTCCTCATGCAATTCCTTTTTATCCTTGCATCCATTAAAAACCTTTATTCTCTTCGGTGCTCTCCTTGCAAGGGAGAGATAGGTCACCCTTACAAGGGCATGGAATTTTTTTTCCTCCTGCTCCATTCTATCTTTTTTCTCTCCCAGCCTTGAAAAAGCAGTCTCCACATCCACATCCACAAGTATAGTAAGGTCAGGGGATAGACCTCCGGTGGCAAACTTATTCAGCCTTGAGACCACCTTAAGGGTCAATCCCCTTCCTGCTCCTTGATATGCAAGAGAGGAAAGTTCATACCTATCCGATATTACAACTGCCTTCTCTACAAAAAGTGCCCTCCTTATCTTTTTTGCCACATGTTCACTTCTGGATGCGAGGTAAAGCAAGAGCTCTGTCTTTGGGTGCATTCCTTTAAACAATGGGTTAAGAAGGATCTCTCTTATTTTCTCTCCGCATGGAGTACCTCCTGGTTCTCTTGTAAACACCGTATTTATCCCTTCGCCTTTCAAAAACTCGTATGCCATTTCAGCCTGAGTGGTCTTACCAGAACCCTCTATCCCTTCAAAGGCTATCAACACACCTCTCTTCATCTATTTTTTAAGCGCTTTTTCCTTCTCCTTTGTCTTCAGTCCATACCTCTGGATAAAGTTTTCCACCTTTCTTCTTGCAATGTAATCAGGATACTGAATTGGAGGGCTTTTCATAAAATAAGAGGAAGGCTCAATTATTGCTCCCTTAAGTCCCTTATCCAGAGCAAGCTTTGCACATCTTATTGCATCTATTATAACTCCTGCTGAATTTGGTGAATCCCAGACCTCCAGTTTTAACTCAATATTAAGTGGTACATCTCCAAAGGTCTGACCCTCAAGCCTCATGTAAGCCCATTTTCTATCCCTAAGCCATGCTACATAATCTGAAGGACCTATATACACATTCTCCTCTCCAATATCATAGGGAAGCATTGAGGTAACTGCCTGGGTTTTTGAAATCTTCTTGGACTGCAGTCTTGAACGTTCAAGCATATTTAAAAAATCGGTGTTTCCACCAACATTTAATTGAGCAGTTCTTAAAAGCTTTACTCCTCTTTCCACAAAAAGCCTTGCCAAGGTTCTATGAACTATGGTTGCCCCCACCTGGGATTTTATATCATCCCCTATCACCGGCACACCTTTATTTTTAAACCGATTAGCCCAGTACTTACTTGAAGCAATAAAAACGGGAATACCGTTAACAAATGCACATCCTGCTTCAAGAACCTGCTCCACATACCATTTGGTAGCCTCTTCACTCCCCACCGGCAAGAAGTTAACTACCACATCTGTCTTTGTTTCCTTTAACAATCTCACAATATCAGCAGTGGGTCCAGGGGCAACGGTTATCACCTTCTTCAGATATTCTCCCAACCCATCGTGGGTCATTCCCCTTACCACCTTCACACCAAGCTTAGGAACTTTTGCAAAAACATAAGTATTGTTGGGTTTTGTATATATAGCCTGGGCAAGGTCCTTCCCTACCTTGTTCTTATCTATGTCAATTCCAAGGGAAAACTCTATATCCTTTATATGGTATCCTCCCAAATTCACATGCATTATACCTGGAATAATCTCTTCCTCTTTTGCATTTCTATAATAATATACACCCTGTACAAGAGAGGATGCACAATTTCCAACGCCAATAATTGCAACTCTAACTTTTGGCATATTCACCTCCTTCTCATTTACAAAATTCTTAATAAAAAGAAAAACCTTACATAATGATACTATGCAGAATTTGAAAAAAGTCAAGAAATTGTAGATTACTGTGAACACATTTTTCCTTGAGTAAAAGATTGCATCCTTTACTGTCCTTTTAAGGATTTAGAATAAAGATAAATCCTGGTATAATTACATCCTGAATCTTATTATAATCTTTGTCCCTTTACCCTCTTTTGTTAAGTTCAGGTAGAAAGTATCTATATGGAGATTAAAAATATAAGTGTGTCACTGTAGTGAAGAAATCTTTTTAATTTTACAGTTGTGCTATAAAAGGTGGTAAATATATTTGAAAGAAAAATGGAAATTTTTTATAAATCTTTTTAAACCTTTCTTTTAAAAAACCTTGCATTTTCAGAGACTTATATTTAATTACTGGAACCAGAGTCTGAATTATATTACTCAAAAAGCATTTTATCAAATTTTATAAGATTAAAAATTAGGGAATAAAAACCATTCTCTTTTTCACAAAAGTTAGGAGGATATTTATTTTTATCCCTCATTAAGAAAATTTTGGAAAATTTAACCCTGAGGAAAAAATAATCAACCTTTACTTACTATTTCCAGCGATATATCAAGGGCAGGGGCTGAATGGGTTATCTTTCCCACTGATATAAAGTCAACTCCAGTTTCTGCAATCTCTGCTACATTTGATAAATCCACTCCTCCTGATGCCTCAAGTAATGCCCTTCCTTCTGTTATCTTTACCGCTTCCTTTAAATCTTCTGTACTCATGTTATCAAGCAAAATCCTTTTTATCCCCTTTTTAAGTACTATCCTCAACTCATCAAGAGTCTTAACCTCAACCTCTATATCAATATTTCTATCCTTATTTTTTAATAAATTATCTACTGCTTTTTCAATTCCTCCTGCAACTGCTATATGATTGTCTTTTAATAAAACCATTTCCTTTAAATCTTTTCTGTGATTTTCTCCACCCCCAGTTCTTACTGCGTATTTTTCAAGTATTCTTAATCCAGGGGTTGTTTTTCTTGTATCAAGGATCTTTGCTTTAAAGGGTTTTACTCTCTCAACAAATTTAGCAGTTAAACTTGCAATTCCGGATAGCCTTTGTAAAAAATTTAGGGCAGTTCTTTCTGCCCTTAAAATATTTGCTGCAGAACCTTTTATGGTTGCAACTCTCTCAAATCTCTTAACTTTATCTCCATCTTTTTTCAAACATTTAAATTCTATATTCGAAGATACCATTTTGAAAACCATCTCTGTAACCCAAAGACCGCATATAACCCCATCCTGCTTTACAACTATCTCTGCCTTTATCCTTTTATCTTTTGGAACACACCAGAGGGTTGTATAATCCTCATTAACTTTATCCTCTTCAAGGGCTTTTTTAATTATTTCTTTTACTTTACCTTCTTCCTCTTTTGAGAAAACCTTCATCTACCTTTCTCTGCAATTCTCTAATTTTGTCTCTTAGCACTGCTGCCTTTTCAAACTCGAGATTTTCTGCTGCCTTTTCCATTTCCCTTCGTAATCTGATTATTAATCTTATTCTCTCCTCCTCTGTTTTTGGTTTTTCATCAGGAATTTCTATTTTTACTTCTTTTTCGTCTGCCACCGATGTTGTTTTTAAAACCTGTTCCACGGATTTTACAATGGATTTTGGGGTTATTCCATGCTTCTTATTATACTCTATCTGTTTCCTTCTTCGCCTTTCTGTTTCTTTGATTGCTCTTTCCATAGAAGAGGTTATTTTATCGGCATAAAGGATTACAGCTCCATTGATATTTCTTGCTGCTCTTCCTGCCATCTGTATTAAGGAGCGTGTGTCCCTTAAAAAGCCTTCCTTATCAGCATCCAGGACAGCAACAAGGGAAACCTCAGGTAAATCCAGTCCTTCTCTTAAAAGATTTATCCCAACAAGAACATCAAACTCTCCGAGTCTCAATCCCCTTAAGATATCGACTCTTTCAATCGCATCTATCTCTGAATGCATGTATCTTACCCTTATCCCTATCTCTGCAAGATAGGATGCCAAATCCTCTGCCATTCTTTTGGTTAAGACAGTAACGAGAACTCTTTCCTTTCTTTCTGCTCTTTTCTTTATTTCATCCACCAGGTCATCTACTTGGTTTTCTATGGGTCTTACAATCATTGGAGGATCAACAAGACCGGTAGGTCTCACAACCAGCTCCACTACCCTTCCTCCTGATTTCTCTATTTCATAATCTCCTGGGGTGGCTGAGGTGAATATCACTTGATTTACAAGGGCTTCAAATTCAGAGAACTTAAGGGGTCTGTTATCCAGACAGGATGGAAGCCTGAACCCATGTTCAACAAGGACCTCCTTTCTGTGTCTATCCCCTTTATACATTCCATCAAGCTGAGGGACTGTAATATGGGACTCATCTATTATGATTAAATAATCGGAAGGAAAGTAATCCAAAAGGCATGGGGGTCTTTCTCCTGGAGCCCTTCCTGAGAGATGTCTTGAGTAGTTTTCAATTCCAGGACAGTACCCAAGTTCGCGAAGCATCTCAATATCATATCTTGTTCTTGTCCGAAGTCTCTGGGCTTCAAGAAGTTTACCTTGTTTTTCAAGTTCAAAAAGCCTCTGGGCAAGCTCTTCCTCTATACTCTTTATTGCATCATTTATGGTTCTTGGAGCAACTATAAAATGTCTTGCAGGATATATTATTATCTCCCCCGGAGTATCAACCTCCTTCCCGCTCACAGGTTCAAATCTTTTTATTTTATCTACAACATCTCCGAAAAACTCTATCCTTATTGCAATATCATCATGGGCTGGAAGCAGTTCAATGGTATCTCCCTTAACCCGGAATGAAGAGTGTTTAAGTTCATAGTCATTTCTTGAATACTGAATATGTACAAGTTTTGAAATAAATTCATCTCTTTCAATCTCCTTTCCCACCTTTAATGGAATTACATATTTTTTAAATTCGGAGGGCTCTCCTATATTATATATGCATGAGACAGAGGCAACAATTATAACATCTCTTCTTTCGAGTAAAGCAGAGGTTGCTCTTATCCTGAGCCTTTCTATCTCTTCATTTATGTCCGCTTCCTTTTCAATATATAAATCGTATTCTGGAACATAGGCTTCGGGCTGGTAATAGTCATAGTAGGATATGAAGTACTCTACTGCATTTTGGGGAAAGAACTGCTTAAACTCTCCATACAACTGTGCAGCAAGGGTTTTGTTTGGAGCAATAACAAGGGTGGGTCTTTTTACTTTTTCTATCACATTTGCAATTGTAAAGGTTTTCCCTGAACCTGTGACCCCAAGTAGAGTTTGATAGCGAACTCCCCTCTCAATGCCTTCCACAAGTTCCTTAATTGCTGTAGGTTGGTCTCCTTTTGGCTTAAAGGGAGCTACAAGCTTAAAATCCATATGTATTAATTATAGTTTAAAATTCCTTTTGGTCAATAATAACTTTTTCATGATTTGACATACAAAAAGTTAGAGGTATAATTTAAAGTATGTTTTGTTTTTTTATTTCCTTTTTTGTGTTGCCCTTTGGAGTAGATGAACTTGGTGTATCCCCGGAAAGCCCCAGGTGGAATGACACGGTTGAAATAAGATTGAAAACTATTGAACCACGCGGACGGGTTTTCCTTTTTTATACCTTCTCATATCCCTGGGGGATAGAAAGAAGTGGCTGGAGAGAGTTTGAGGGAAAGGATAATGTATATTATACCCAACTTTTCATTCCCGAAAGCACTATTAAAATATATCTTAAGGTTAAAGGAGAGTATTACCTTAATGTATCATGCCCCCTCATACCATGGAAAAGTATTGAAGTCTATGCAGAGGACTCTATAAAGGCATCTTCAAAACTGAATGATACCATTCCGGAACTTATAAAGAAATGGAGTTTGGAGCTGTTTAAAAAAGATAGCGCTAAAACGATACTAAAAATAGAAAGATTCATGAAAAAACTTGAACTAAAAAAAGAATTAACCCCCTCTGAGCTGTTTTTTCTTGGATGGGGATATTATGTATTGAACAATCCTCATAAGATATTTGCTATTATTGAAAAACTGCTTGAGAAACTTCCTTGCTCAGGATATATACCGCAACTTATTAATTATTTGGAGAGAAAAGAAACTCAGGATCAAGTTCAAAAAATGCGAATAAGATTTTTAAAAAAGAACCCTTATCTTACAGAGGCTTGGAAGATGCTGGAATTTTGGAGAGATTATAAAATTCCCACCGATATTGCCTTTGAGGGTTTTAAAAGATGGAAAGAAAAAGAACCCCTCAATCCGGTGGTGTTGTATTATATTGCATTTATTCTTAACGAAAAAGGAAAAGAAGATGAAGCTTTAGAGTATATAAATGAAGCAATTAACTTAGATAAAAAAGGATTATTATTTTAATGGGATTTTTGACAGGAGATACCACTGGTGCAGAGGAGTCCCTGAAGAGGATATTTTTAAAAAGAGTCCAAAAGGAGAGTTTAAAAATTACCTTCAAGCCGTTGGGAAAAGGGTAAATAGATTTTGCAAAAAAGCAGTGGATTTTGAGATAGAGGACATCCGGGGGAAAAAAGCAAGACTTTATAAAAGGCATAAAAAATTTATATTGCTATATTTCTGGAGCATTGGATGTCCTCCTTGTATCCAAAAGATTCCTGCACTTAATAAACTTTATGATAAATTCAAAAATGCGAATATTGAATTTTGGGCGATTGGTTATTATACCCAAAAGTTTTTAGAGAAAAACCCATTTAAATTCAGGTTATTCAAAAAATACTCTCCAGAAATAGTAAAAAATTATCCTATTTATGTTATCCCCCAAGTTTATATAATAGACCAAGAGAACCTTATACGGTATCACTCCACCAATGTGGATACTAAGGAGATAGAAGAAGTTATAGAGAGATTGTTATGGCTTTATTGAGTTTTTATTTGAGGTATATCTTTAACTCTTATAAAGAGATGGATAGGATAGGGAAAGAAGAAGTAGGCATCTTCATAAGTTCTCTCATCCGGTAGTAAAGTAGTAGGAGAGTTTTATATTTTGAGTTCTTTAATGGAGTTTATCATCTTTTCAATGGCTACATAAAAATCATCCGAGATTTTCCGTAGTCTCTTGTATGGATTTGCCTTTGAAATAATATACTGCCTCATAAACGGAACATTTACTCCTTGGTCCTTTAACTCCTTTTCCTTTAAAACTAAGGAGTCAAAGAGTTCCCTTACCTTCTCTTTTCTTTTTTTTCTCTCCTGGATTGCTTCTTTCAATGGAACATCAAGAAATTCATCTATCTTTGTCAAAAACCCATGAAAGGATGAACCACTGAATTTCTGGTCCTCTTCATATAAAAGCCCTAAGGTTATAAAGCATGCCTCTTCAAACTGGAAACCGAACAAAGATTCGTTGGCATCGGGCATATTTTTCATTAATTCTTTATAAAGTTTTATCACTTCAAGAGACTTTTCTTTTAAATTTGGAGCCTTCTCAGTATTAAGAGCAAGAATAAAGTTTGCGACATCCTTTTCAGGGATGAGTATTCCTGTTATTCTTTTTTTATCCAGGAATCGCATTGCCTCCAACCTGTGGGCTCCATTAGGAGTCCAGTATTCGCCTTTCTCAGTCCTTATTACAATTATTGGGTCTATGTATCTTTCTATTTTACTTATCACCTCTGCTATTCTCTGCATATGGGTGGAAGAAATCTCTCGCTGGAATGGGGTGGGTTTTATAATCTCTATTGGGAAATCACAGAAAAACTGAATCTTTTGAGAAAAAGGCTCCTCATATATGCACAGTATTTTAACATCATCATCTGAGAGGGTCCTTTTTAATTCTTCTATCTCTTGATCTTCTCCCATATTGCATCCATCTCTTCAAGGCTTGATTTTTTTAAGGTTTTTCCTTTCCTTTCTAATTCTTTTTTCACCTTTTCAAATCTCTCCATGAATTTTTTATTGGTCTTTCTTAATGCTTCCTCTGGATTTATCTCCAAATGCCTTGACAGATTAACCACCGCAAAGAGAATATCCCCTATCTCTTCTTCCATCTTTTTCTTTCTCTTTTCTTTAATCTCCTTTATCAACTCTTCTGTTTCTTCCTTTACCTTTTTTAAAGGACCTTTATAATCCTTCCAATCGAAACCTACCCTTCTCACTCTTTCCTGTATCATTTCAGCCTGTAAGAGTGCCGGAAGCGAGGAAGGTACTCCATCAAAAAACTCTCTTTTCTCTTTTTGTTTTATGCTTTCCCAGTTTGCTAAAACCTCTTGAGTATCCTTTACCTTTTTATTGGAAAAGACATGAGGATGCCTTTCTATAAGTTTTTGGGTTATCCTTTTTAAAACCTGTGTAAGAGATGAGCCTTTCTGTTCCTCTGCAATCCTTATCCCAAAAAGGGAGAGGAAAAGAATATCTCCAAGCTCCTCCTCAATTTTAGAT
>CAZUTC010000037.1:0-2769 GCA_964623485.1 uncultured bacterium
CTTTTAAGTTTTATCTTAGAAGTATAATCTTTTTAGTCACATAATAATCTGAGATTCTTATTTGGCAGAAATAAATACCAGAAGAGACCCTCTCAGCATTCCAAGTGATTTTGTGTTTTCCTGTCTTTTTATAGGTATCCACCAGGGTCTCTACCAGTTCCCCGGCTAAGTTGTACAGCCGTATTTTAACATTGCATGGCTTGGATAGAAAATATTCCACTGCAATTTGAGAACTCTTTACTGCCACAGATACTCCCCATACATTGGGCTTACTTTCTTTACATCCTTGAGGACCCTGATTGAAATAAAAAGCTCCCATATCTCTTCTTGTCCCATCAGAGTCAGGAGGAGAGGTGGGGTCCCCTGCATCTATACATGGAGATTTTGTCTCATCTTCAACCGGGAAGTTATCCCATCTCAAATGAAAATCCCCAGCCTCAGGGTCAACAAAAAGAGGGTCCTTGGCTATACATCCAGGACCAAACCACTCCTCTCCTTCTCCATCCTCTATATCCGAATATCTTGCAATAACCTCCTTTGCCCCTGAAAAGGAAAGAGATGGGCTTGCACTTCTCCACAAGATGTTATTATAAAATTCAATGGTTGCAGAAGAGGCATCTGCGTAAAGATACACATCTCCTCCATCTTCTGATGTATTTGAATAAAAGGTATTGTTGAATATACTTATGGTTCCTGTAGTGGTTGAGATACATAAACCTCCTCCAGAGGCAGAACCAGAATTTTCAGCAAATACATTCTCCTTTATCTCTGCATCTCCATTATCAATATAGATATTTGCTCCTGCTCCATTTTCACCTGCATTATTCCCGGTGAAGGTGTTTTTATCACACACAAGGGTCCCTGACCCCTGTTCTATCCATAAAGCTCCTCCCTGCCATACTGAGTTATTTTTTTCAGAAGTGTTATTTGAAAATATTATGCTTCCTGAGACTACCTCTATGTATGTTCCTCCTCCACTTCCAGCTCTGGTAGTTGAGTTTCCCGTCAATATATTATTTTTATATTCAACGGTAATGTTTTCTGCCGGGGCTCTTATAAAGCATCCTCCTCCAAACTCTTCTGCATGGTTATTTTTGAATCTGTTTCCCTTAACCCTGATAACCGCCCCGTTACCAAGAGGATAAAGCATTGCTCCTGCTGCATCTCTGCCTACCTGGTTATCTTCAAACACACAATCTTCAAGGAATATCTCTGTATTGCTTCCCTCTGTCTGAATAAATAGACCTCCTGCAGTCCCATTAGGATAATTCCTATCAGGAGATAGGTTTTTGATAAAATGACAGCCTCTAACTATAATAGAACCTGTGATTGAGTATATGTTTACTCCGCCTCCAACATTCTCAGCAGTGTTGTTGTTGAAGCTGCATCCTTCAAGTCTTATCTCAGCACTTTGTGTTTCTATATAGAGAGCTCCACCATAGTCACTGTTCCCATTCTGAAAAGTAATACCTTCCACATGTATGTCTCCCTTCTCAGATGTGGTAATGAGTTCCATTATTTTTCCTCCTCCTTCTGCATCAAGAATCACAGAATCCTCCCCCCTTATATAGAGGGAGTAGTTTTCCTCCGACCAGTAAGTAAGAAGAGTTTCCACATTATAGATACCTTCTTTTACATTAATAGTATCATGCTCACCATTGTCTGCGCAAATATTCAAAGCATTTTGAAACTCTGTTACATCATCTACCGTAAAACTTGCCCCCCATGCAAATGAGACAAACACCCCTAAGAAAACAAAGAAAGTTTTTTTGTTCTGCATGATAATCCTCCTTTAAAAGTTTTCTTCAAGAAAATTAAAAAATGGAGTATCCAGAGCTTTGTATCCTTCTTCATTAGGATGGGCATCATTTGGCTCACCATCCGTATACTCATCCTTAATGGCTCCATCAGAATTTGCAAGAATACTGTAAAAATCAAAAATAAAAACCTTCCCAGGATTATCTTCTTCAAGTCCAAGAAGCCATTTGTTGTATTCCTTCTGGTTCCATACTATATACTCATCTATCCAGGATGAGGGAACAGGAAGGGCATTACCTATTATCAACCTGTAACCATACTCTTTAATTACAATATTGTATACACTATCAACGATTCCTTTATTCCTTTCAAGATTAGCCTCTGCACCATACTGGTCTCCTCCTTCAAAATCTGCAAAACAGAGTTTGAAAAACACAACTGGGTCAAGGGTATCTGGGATATTTTTAACAATGGTTCTGATACTATCTATCATGTTATCAATTCCATCCCATGGAGCAAGAATATACCTGTGATAAAGGGTGAATCTCCCATGGATAACCGGGTGATTATCATCCCAATCCCATCCCCAGTGAACAAACCATCCCTCCATAACCGAGCGTCCCAGCATGTAAAAGTTCTGGGTCGATACCCGAGTTCCTGTTGTAAAGCTGAAGGTATAATCATCTTCTAATCCATTTCCTTCCTTATCCTGGGCTTCTTTTGTAATGGTAACTGTATAAAGGGTATTGGAAGATAGATTCTCTTTTGGTATGTAAGTCATTACACTATCATTCTGCCACAAAAAACTTCCCTGAGTGGAGGGTTCTGTGCTGAATGCCTGCTGGACCGAAAGGGTATCCATTTGACAGGAAAACGCAATCTTAATACTTGTATTTAACACCACATCCACTGCTCCATCCTCTGGGAATACCTCTATTATCTCAGGACCCTTTTTTCTTCCACACCCTAAGGCAAAAAGCCCCAGGAAGAGTATTGTTATTTTTATTCTGG
>CAZUTC010000037.1:2869-9253 GCA_964623485.1 uncultured bacterium
CTTCCACACCCTAAGGCAAAAAGCCCCAGGAAGAGTATTGTTATTTTTATTCTGGTCATTTTTACCTCCTTTTTATTCTTATCTTAAAAAAACTTTTTGTTATTTTATAATTCACGGTAAAATTCTCGGGTTCTTATCTTATCCCCTGTCACACGGTTCCCCTTCAGAACTGTATCTTAACAACAGTACATCTTTATCTTCATCTTCTTTTAAATATCCTGCTACATATATATTATTTTCGGCATCAATGGCTATATCATAGGTCCTGTTCCAAACCTCCGAAGGTGGAACTGCATATATAAAGGAGATAAGCCCTATTAGTATACTTATTCCACGCATATCTCCTCCTTTTTTACTCCTTATGTTTTATTCTTATCTCCTTTTTAAAATTTATCCCGCATACCGCACAGTATTCAGCAAATGGGGTTCTAATCAAAGCCCCACAATTGGGGCAGTTGGATATGAGTTTTACCCCGCAGTGAGGACACACCTCTTCGCCTTTTTCACCCAGATAGTGACACAATGGACATATCTTTATTTTTTTACTCATTTTATTACCTCCATTTTTGACTAAATTATACAAAAATCTCTTAAAGATCTCTTAAAAGCAAGTCTTATTTCTATTTTACTGGGATTCATCCTTTTCTCTTATTTAAAAAGTTATTCCTTTAAGTACATAAAATTTCTCACGAGCCTATAAATTTGTATAAAATGAAAAATTACTTCACCGAAATATCATACATAAAAGATACGCAAGGCAAAGTCTTCTGAGGTATACTTCAAAATTTTCTTTCACAA
Source organism: uncultured bacterium (assembly GCA_964623485.1). Taxonomy (GTDB): domain Bacteria; phylum Hydrothermota; class Tepidihabitantia; order B3-TA06; family CAYQJV01; genus CAZUTC01. The sequence continues at coordinate 3,668 of CAZUTC010000037.1, forward strand.
AAGATATCTATTTTACTTTTAAAGCATGTGTATATTAAATACTCTTAAGATATTTACTGTTTCAGTTTAAAATAAAGTTCGATTGTCTGGGGAGCAGGGGGTATTCCCAACTCCCGTTTTAATATCTTTTTGAGCCTGTGATAATGTTTTATTGCACCACTTCTATCCCCTTGTTCATATAAAGATTCCATTACCAATCTGTGGGCTCTTTCATCGGTTGGATCTATCTGCAATAACCTATGGGCATTTGAGAGGACCTTCTTCCACTCCAATCTTTCCTTTGAAACAAGAGCAAGTTCCAATAAAAGATGTTTTATCTTTTCTTTTAATATCATTTGTTCATCATCTATAGGTAAAAGATACATTTCCGGCAAGAAATCTCCTTGATAAAGGGAGACTGCTTTGTAAGCTCTGTCCTCTGCAAGATGCATCTTCCCTTGAGATTTTAAAAGAGAAAACTGTTTATAAAGCCTTTCAAACTCTAAATAATCTACCCAAAGTTTCTGGGTATTCAGTCTGTAAAAAGGTTCTTCACATATTATTCCTTCGCTTCCCAAAATTTTCCTCAAGAACGAAAGAGTAACATGGAAATTATTCTGGGCTTCTTTGGGTCCCATATCTGGCCAGAGATAAGAGGACAGGATCTCCCTTGTTACTCCTTTCTTCTTTGAAAGAACCAACAAAAGCCCAAGAAGTTCCTTCGCCTTTTTGGAACCCCATGCCTTTTCAGAGATAGGTTCTCTTAACTTAGGGTGCTCTACTGAGAGTCCTCCAAAGGTAAATATTTTTAGTTTTTCCTCCTTAAACCTCTTTATTGATCGGGTTTTTAAAATTTTTTCTATCTTCTTATAAGACTTGGGGAAGCTCCTTCTATCAATCTCGCGTGCCAATATCTCAATCTCTTCCAATAGTCCCATTTTTTTCAGATATTCAATTCCTTCAACCAATAAAGAATCTCTGTATTTTCCAAATTTTACCAGTAGTTTGGCAAGGGAAAGTAATGCCCCTTTTTTAATAAAAATCTCCTTTGCTTTTTGAAAATCTCTCAATGCCTTTGCTTCCTTCTTTTTCTTTAAAAAACAGAGCCCACGTTCTGTCAATACCTTCCCTAAGGATAATACAAGATTCTTCTCTTCACATATGGAAACAGCAGAATTTAACAATTTCAGAGCTTCATCCAGTTTATTTTCTTCTGAGGCTAACATAGCCTTGGTGGTTAAGAACTCTATCTGATGCAACCCTCCCAAGGACTCCAACTTAAAAAAAGAGAGTTCTTCAAGCTCTTTTTTAGCCTCTTCTATTCTGTGCTGTTCAAAATAAATGTTGAACAGTTTAAGCCCTGCCTCCAGCATATGCTCTTTTACATTGTTACGCTGAGCAAGAGTTTTGAATCGCCGAGCATGAAACTCTGCAACCGAGAAATCCTTCTTTAATAACGCACAGGAAGCTAAGAGATTATGAGCCTTTGCGAGTTTCCACTCGTTTCCTATCTCAGTGGCAAGCTCCAAATTCTTTTGAGAGTACTGGATTGCTTTATCTATATCCCCCATCTCCCTCCATACCAATCCCAAATTGCCATAACTGGTTGCCAGAATGTCTCTATTCCCTATCTTTTGAGCCATTTTAAGAGCAGTTTCATAATATTTTTTGGATTTTTCTAATTCTCCATAACTAAATGCTACACCTCCTAAAAGATTTGTGGGAAACCAGGAACCAATGGGAGAGATTTGAGGGTCTATATCCTTTATGAGCTTAACCGCCTCTTCTTCTGCTTTTTTATACTCCCCCTGCTTAACTCTAAGAATACATTCAAGATATCGAAGCCTCCATTGCTCTAATTTTTCATTCTCCTTTAAAAGATTAAGAGCTTGATTTAGCATCTCTTCCGCTTCTTCAAATTGATACCTCTCCATCAAATACCTCACATAGATATTCAATATATCAAGAACCTTGTTTCTTAATCCCTCGGAAAGCAGTTTTTTGACAAACTCCTTAATTTTATTAATAGGAGGAAGTTCCTCTCCGGAATGTCCCTTTAAAGAAAAAAGAAAAGCCTCTATTTCAAGCAGTTCTTTTTCAGAAATTTGGGGAATATGAGAGCATATCTCTTTGGCAACCTTTAAATACTCCTTTGCCCTTTTCCAGTTCTGAGTAGAATAAAGTAATGAGGATGTTTTTTTAAGAAGATGAACAAGTTCTACTGTATACTCCTCAGGCAGAAGTTCTTGAATTTTATGAAATACTACCTCTTCAATTCTTTCAGGACATTTTTTTTCTATAATTCTTGCAATTTTTCTATGTAATTTTCTCTTCTCTTCCTTTTTAATACCTTGAATCATTACTTCCCTTACAAGAGGATGATGAAATGCATATACACCCTCTTTCTTCTTTTCCAGTATACCCTCAAGTTCTAAATGATGAAGAGAACCCAAGAATCTTTCTTTTGAAAATTTTTCTAATAATTCTTCTGCCTCCTTCAAAGAAAACTCATCTCCAAGCAAAGAGACAGCCTTTAAAAATTCAATCCCATCCTGGTTTATATCCTTAATTTTATCTTTTATAAAAGCGATTATATTGTTAGGTAAAGGAAAATCCTCATAATACTCCTTAATCTCCCATTTATCATTTTCATAGGAGATAAGATTCTTCTTTATTAAAGATTTTATTATCTCCTCTATGAAAAAGGGATTTCCCTTTGTAACCCTCCATAACCATTCTGAAAATCTTTCGGGCACATTCTTTTCATCAAACAGTATATTCAGAGCATTCCTCACTGCTTTTTTAGAAAGTAAAGTAAGAGGAAGTATCTCCATTAACCTACGAATGGAGGTCTGGGGTAAGAGCCCTTCTTTTGAACTTCTTGTAGCCAAAACTACTAAAATAGGAATACCCTCAATTCGACAACAGAGATAATCCAGAAATTTCAATGTTTCTTCATTCAGCCAATGGGCATCGTCTATAATTAATACAATCGGATAAAGTTTCGCAAGATTTACAAAAAAGTTAAAAAGAGCTGTTGAAACTACCTGAGTATTAACCCCTTTAGATTTCGGGACTTCAAAAGGATAGTAATCAAGGAGTTTTGGACTTATGCTCGAAAGCAGAGAAAGGTCTTCGGGCAGTATATACCTTACTATTCTTTGACTTCTATTCTCCATCTTTGAAAAATACTCAGTAATCATATCTCCAAAGGGTTCCATAAATCTCTCTTTTCTTATTCCTTTACCAGAGAAAACTTGAAAGGGAGAGTCACTAAGAGAATTTTGAAACTCCTTTAGAAATCTGGTCTTTCCTATGCCAACCTCACCCTCTATGAGCACACACTTTCCTTCATAATTTAATATTTTCTCCAAAGCATCTTTGAGAAATTCCATCTCTTTCTTCCTTCCCACAAAAGGAAGAACAAGAGCAGCATTCTTTATCTTCAAATCGTTCTCCTTTTGTCCATAATCCTATTATAAAGTTTAAGAATATCTTGTCAACCCTTAGGGATTAATCAAACTTTACTTATCCTATAAAAACTCCGATTAATTAAAGAATCTCTACAAGCTGGATGTCGAAAATAAGATCCTTTCCAGCCAAAGGGTGATTGGCATCCAATGTTATAGTAGATTCAGAAACGTCTGTAACTACCACGAGGATTACTTTACCGTCTGCCTGTTTAAGTTGGAGTTGTTGTCCTACTTCAGGTTTAAGGTTTGGTGGAATCTGGGTTCGTTCTACCACAAGTACCATCTCATCGAGATGGGATCCGTATGCTTTATCTGCAGTAATCTTAACAGTTTTTGAGTCTCCAGGAGCCATTCCAATCACAGCCTCTTCAAAACCAGGGATTACCTCATCATTACCAATGGTAAATTGCAAAGGATCCCGATTAAGGGATGTATCAAAAACAGTGCCATTCTCCAACTTACCTGTATAGTGAACTTTAACAGTATCACCCTTTTTTGCCTGTCTCATTATTTCCTCCTTTTTATATCAATACCTTCTGTAACCTCTTCTTTGACCTGTTCTAAGGGGTCTTGCTTCTTCTACTTTCAGGGTTCTCCCCTGATATTCAGACCCATTTAATGCTTCCTTTGCATCTTGGGCTTCTTTTGGAGTCGCCATCTCCACAAATCCAAAACCTCTTCCTTCGATTATATTCACTTGTTTGACCTCGCCATATTTGGAAAATAACTCTTCCAACTGCCCATTGGTTATAGAATAACTAAGATTTCCCACATAAAGCTTACTACTTTGCATTTTAACCTCCTTTTTCTTTATTCTCTTCTGTTTAATAATATCTTTTTTGGGGTGAATACAAAGCGGTAACTTTGACTTCCCTCCTAATACTATTAAACATAAGAGAACCTTTATATTTTGGATTTTTGTTTTTTATTTTCACCTCCTTTTACATAAATAGTATACAACAAAATAACAAAAAGTCAAATATTATATAAGTTTCATTACATCCTTTCTATTTTCCCACAAAACCTTTAATATGGAGGTTATGGGAACTGCAACAATCATACCAGGAATTCCTCCAAAATATCCTCCTATCACCAGGGCGGTAATAACAAGAGCAGGATTTAAACCCACTACTTCTCCTATAACCTTAGGACCTATTAAATAGTTTTCCAGCAACTGTTCACCCAAAAAGACAATTGCTATCTTAATAAGTGTAGAAACGGGGGATGGGCTTACGAGCCCGATGATGAATGCAGGAATAAGACTTAAGGCATAACCTATATTAGGAATCAACTGGAAAAGCCCCGCTATTATACCCAAAAGAAGCCAGTACTTTATCCCTATTAAGAGAAGGGAAACTGCTATTATCGCTCCAACAATAAATGCAAGAATCAACTGACTCCTTAAATAACTGGAAAGTGCCTTATCTATTTGGGGGATGAGTTTAAGGTAAATTTTACTGTTTTTCCTTCTTTTTAAAAACCCTTTAAACCCCTGGGTAATCTTTTTGGAATTCTTAAGCCCATAATAACCCACAAAAAGAGCAATAAAAATTCCAAAGATAACTTGTATTGCTGTGGTAAGCCCTGTATATATTCCTTTTATGGAGGAAAAGAATATCTTTTGAATATCTTTTATTTCAGGAAGTGCGTTCCTAATCATCTCTTTTATATCTATCTCTATACCAAGTTCAATAAGTTTTCTGTTTATCCATTCAAGATTTAAGGGAAGGTTAGATATATATCTATATAATAAAGAATAAAACTCTCTCATTTCTCCCCATAATGCAGGAACTATAACATATATCAGCCCTCCTATTCCTGCCAGTATCAAAAGAACAATCAAAAGGCTTGAGAGAGTCCTTGGCCATTTTTTCTCCTCAAGCCAGTCAACAAGAGGGGCAAAGATATACACGATAAGAACTGCACCCAGAAATGGATAAACCACAGGAAGCATCCTGAAGAATATATAAAGGAAGAAAAGAAAAATTGTAGTATTCAGTACCCTCCTGCCAACCGGATTTTTCCTATAAGGCCAGATAAGAAAAACCCCAACCACAAGAAGAAGTAAAGGGGATATAACCTCCCTTGTAAAGAAAACAAACAAAAATAGAAAAAATATAACAGCTCCTATGAG
>CAZUTC010000037.1:9263-13556 GCA_964623485.1 uncultured bacterium
CCTATGAGCAAAGCATCCTTTTTTCTATTATTTCTCATTACTCTATTTCAAAAGGAGGAACATACCTTCTCTTTCCCCAGAGACAAGAGATAGAGACAAAATGGGTAAATCCAATCTCAGAATTATAGGAATTTCCATAACAAATGGAGAATAATTCAGAAGATACCTTTAATCCAAAACAAAGATTGAGCGGTGAGGAACTCCCTCCAAAAAGAATATGGAATCTCTGGGGAATAATCTCAAATTCCTCCCCTACCGAAAATTTTGTATCCTTTCCCTCTTCCTTTGAAAAATCCACAGATGAAATAAGGCCTGGGAATCCGGAGTATGCCAATCCTGCCTTAAGGGTAAAAGGTAAAGAGTATTTAAAGTTCTTTCCAAAAGATGGTTTTATGAGATTCTTAATTAAAACTCCCAGCCTGAAATTTTTATAGCCCCTTGCAACTATCCCAACATCCACGCCAAACGAGAAATCGCTTCCGAATCTCTCCATCGAGAGATAGTATAATTTAAAAGAGTACCCAGGATATAAATATTTTATAATCTTTTTTGAAAATGCAATAAGAGCCACCACCTCTCTTTCCAAGGAAAATCCTGTCTCTGTTATTCCAAAACCAAAGGTCCCGAGTCTTGTAGAGAGAAGGGATGAGAAGGATGCGGTATGGAGACCCTCCACTCCTCCCCAAAGATTTTTATAATAAAAGGAGACTTCGTTTCTTAGTGCAAGAGAAAGTCCCCCGGGATTAAAAAATACCCCTGAAGCATCATTACTCAATGCAGTATATGCCCTCCCCATCGCCTCTGCTCTTGCTCCCACTTCTATATCCTCAAAGATGGAAAAAATAACAAAAAGAATCATTTCAATGGAGTTCCGACCACCACGGGTTTTTTAATATCTATCTTTTTGCCAGAAGGAGAAACGGCTCTAAATAGTATAATATATATTCCTATGTTTACTTTTCTCTCTCTTTCGTCCTTTCCATCCCAGAATAATGTGTGACTTCCACCACCTGAATTCTCAAGAAGTACTCTAATCTTTTCTCCCCTAAGGTTGTATATATAAAGGGACTCCTTATACTCATAAGGAGCATTTATGGATATCTCAAGCCTCTCACCCAGGTCCGGGGCAAATGGATTGGGTGCTATTTTCTCTATCCTTACATCCTTAGAGGGTTCTTTCTCAATCATTTTCATATCCTCCTCAAATCTTAAGAGAAGCTGATATCCGGTATTGTAAGGAGACTCGGTATCATACTGAGAGACTATTCCAGTGATAATAAAAGGATTCTCCTTAGGAATAGAATCAAGCTTTATTTTGGTGGTACTATCCACCCTCACTGTGATTACCGGGGTCCCATTTTTAAAAAATAAATTATACCCCTGCACATCCACATCTGGTTCGGCAACAGGATTCACCCCATAAATGGTCAAAAGTTTGCTTTCCAATTTCTCATTAAGCGAAAGATTAAATCCAAGAGTCTCTGGGACTATCTCCTTTTTATTTCCGGTTATCTTCACAGCGCAGTTTGTTATCTCTGTAACTCCTTTATATTCATCCACCACTCCTCGGCATTCTATCTCGTAAAATAAAGAATCAAGGTAAGTGCTGTCTCCCTCCACAGAAATTATCTTATAAAGGCAGACTCCTCCAGTTGAATCCTGTATAAACATTTTCACATAATCTGCTGAAAAAACATACTTGGGAGCTGTAATATATCCTTTTACTTTTACAGATTTTCCTTTATATTTTGAGGAGTATCCATCCTCTCCAGGACTCTGTATCTCTCCTATAGAAATTATTTCAGGCTCTACAGAAACAAACAAAAAATCCTTTCTTTTTCTGGGAACTATCTGGTAGCCTTCTGTATAGGGGGGTAAGGTATCATACTGAGATTTTATTCCTATAATTGAAAATGTATCTGAGGGCAGTGAAATCCCTGGAATATCTGTGTCAGGATCTATCCATATTCTTCCTTTTCCATAACTGTCGGTAAACTCATAGGTTCTACCACCTTCCAATACCTCCTCTTCCACTCTTACCCCCTCTATCTTAATAAGCATTCCTTCGTATCTTTCCTGATTCAACTCCTTAGAGGTAAGAGAAAGAGGCTCTGGAAGAGGACTACCCTTTCCTACAATCTCTATCTCTGGGTCCTTTATCTCCAGTTTTCCATTATATTCACCGACCACTCCCTTTGCTATGATACTATCTCCTTCTTCAAGGGTATATAAAAGGTCAAAAGAAAAGAGATTTATCCCTCCTGAGGTATCCTGAACATATACATCAAGCCAGTCTTTTGAAAATACACCGGTGGCAACAGTAATCACTCCTGTAACCTTTACTGTTTTACCGAGATAGGAGGAGTCCTCGTATAATCTTCCTATTGGGATTACCTCCTCTGGTATCCCTCCTCCTGTGGTATCTAAGTCTTCCCACATACGTGGAATAAGTTGATAATGGTCAAGATAAGGAGAATCTGAATCATACTGTCCTATAACTCCTTTTATGGAGATATTACCCTGAGGTATGGGTTTTCCTATTATATCCTCTTGAGTCCAGTATATCCAAAGATATCCGGACCCAGTGGCATCCTGGATGATATACTCTTTACTTTCAAATGTCCCACTGCCTTCTATCTTCACATTATTCATTATAACGAATCTTCCTTCATTTATTTCAACATCCTCTTCTATTTTTCCCATCTCAGAAATTGTAACAGTCTCGGGCTTTACCTCATGACCTCTTGATATAACTGTAACCTCTGGGTCCTGTATTTCAATAAGTCCTTTATAGGCTTCAACAACTCCTTTTGCCATTACACTATCTCCTATTTTTATATCCTTTCCTTGAAGAGAAGAGCCGTAAAGAGCGATTCCTGCAGATGTATCCTCCATAAAAAGAGGTCCCTTTGAGCCAAACTCATAACCTACTGTTATTATCCCTGTAACTTCAACTGTCTTTCCAGAATACAAAGGATTACCCTCAGAATCTATTTTCCTTACTTCCCTTATGGGTAATAATTGAAGAAAAAGAAAAAGTATCATCTCCATTCCCTTTCTATTCTTTCTTTTGCCTCTTTAAGGGCTCTCTCCGGAGATTTGGCTCCTCTTAATGCCTTTTCTATGGCTTCTTGTAAATATCTTCTTCCTTTAAACCATATCTCTTCAAAGGGTTCTGAAACTGCATACTCTAACTGTTTATACACTTCTCCCAGTTCCGGAAACTCCGACACAAGGGTTTTAAGAGGTTCATAATTCTTTGCACTTCTTCTTACTGGAAGATAAAATGTATGATAAGACCAGTATGCCTGTTGTCTCGGAGAGAGAAACCACTTTATAAATCTCCATGCCTTTTTCTTTTTATCCGCAGGAACCTTAGAAAACATTCCCACATTTGTTCCAGCAATTATGACAATCTTTCTTTTACCACAAGGTAATGGAGCGATTCCCACTGGAAAGGACATCTTTTCACGCATGAAGGACCAAGAGACTATGGTACCAATTATCATTCCTATTCTTCCTGATAGGAACTCATCCTGGTATTGATATCCCGATGGAATATAAGCGCATTTTTCATCAATAAGTCTTTTAAAAAATTTAAGAGCTTCTATTCCTTCCTTTGATGCAAATAGAACCTTTTTATTTTTAATATCAAGTAATTCACCTCCATTTTGTAGAAGCAAAATATTAAACCACCAGGGGTCAATACTCAATGCTGTTCCCCATATCTCTGGTACTCCATCCTTATCCTTATCCTTTGTAAGTTTTTTTGCAATATACTCAAACTCCTCCCAGGTTTTTGGGGGGTTCTTTATTCCATTCTCCTTGAACATTCTCTTGTTGTAAAATATCACAGGGAGACTTTTGTTGAAGGGAAGGGTCAGGAACTTTCCCTCATATATGTTTGTTTTAAGAAAAACCGGATAAAAATCTTCCAGCTCCTCTTCACTAAATCCCTTATCCCCTTTAATAAAATCATCCAAGGGAATAAGTATTCCCTTCTTATAGAACTGAACAGCCCATGACTCATACATTTGAGCTATAGCAGGAGGATTTTGAACAAGCGTTGCCCCCATCAACTTCTGAGCAAGGGAGGTATAATTACTCATACTTACGGATTTTATGCTTATACCGGTTTTCTTTTCAAATCTTTCTATCATTTCTTCCAGGGTTTTACCTAAGGGACCTCCCATTGCATGCCAAAATGTTACATCTTTTTCCTCCTTAGTGGCCCAGAATAAAATAAAAATCAATATAAAAGCAAAGGAGTCTCTTCTAATTTACCTGTCTTGG
>CAZUTC010000038.1:0-1841 GCA_964623485.1 uncultured bacterium
AAAGGAGGAAAGTATGTTAATTTTTGTATTTCTTATTGGGATAAATCTTCCCATTAAAATGGATGTTAAAGATATAAAAAAAGGAGAAGTGAGGTTAGAAACCCTTGAGGGAAAACTCGTATCCAAGAGAAAATTCGATATAAATAAAGATATTCTTGAAACAGAGCTTCAAATAGATAAAAAGATTGAAGACCCCTTTTTATATCGGGTGGTTGTTAAATCTAAAAAGAGAAGAATAGTAAAAAGTCTTGTTCAGGTTTCTCCATTTCCTTTGGTTGCTCTTGATGTACCAGAGGTAATAGAACAGGGGGTAGAGGTCCCAGTAAGGATTTTTCTTCGCCCCATCTCTATTCCCTTAGAAGGAAGATACAGTTATACCCTTACCATAATAAACAGTAAAGGAAGAATAGTATCTGTAGATAAGGGAATCCTAAAGAACGAGAAAACATTAAAGGTAAAAATTCCTGGGTATGAAAGGGAAGAGGTATATATAAATCTTGCTGTGGAAAATTCATATACCTTTATTAAATTGAAGGAAAAAAGAGAAATCATTCCCAGAAGGATAAAGACATTTCTTGTCACAGATAAACCTATATACCAGCCTTCCCAGACAGTTCATATAAGAACACTTTCACTCTACTCCCTGAATAAGAAGCCCTTAAAGAAAGCAAAACTCCTGTTTAAAATAGTGGATCCCTCTTCAAATATTGTTTTTAAAAAGAGCTTAAAGACCAATGATTTCGGCATCGCATACACAAACTTTTTAATTGCAGATGAGGTTAAGAGAGGGACATACCGAATAGAGATTTATAAAAATCAGGAAAAGATAGCTGAAAAAACCTTTGAAGTAAAAAGATATGTACTGCCAAAATTTAATATCTCCCTTAAAACAGAAAAAGATTACTATACTCCTCTTGATACCCTTCAAGGAGAGTTAAGGATTTCCTATTTCTTTCAAAAACCTGTTGCAGGAGGAAAGGTTGAGATAAAACTCAGAAAGTTTGAGATAGGATTTGAGGAGATAAAAAGAGTATCTGGATATACCGATGAGAACGGGGTCTTCAGGTTTAAGTTTGAACTTCCGGATTATTTTGCAGGGCTTCCTCTTGAGAAAGGCGGGACCTTTGTTTTCTTGGATGTTTCAGTGGAGGACAAAACAGGTCATCGAGAAGAGAAGTCTTTTGAAAGAAGAGTTGTGGCAAATCCAGTGGATATATACCTTATTCCCTCAGGAGGAAGATTGATAAAAGGGATAAGAAATAAGATGCTTCTTTTTGCATTCTATGCTGATGGGAGACCTGCAAAGGGAAGGATTGAAATAAAGGCCCCAAATTTTAGAAGGCTCGCAGAGACAGAAGAGACAGGATTTTTATCCTTTTACTACACACCTGAAAATGACAGAGTAGTTTTTGATGTATCCTTTAAAAACAAGGAAGTATCTATTTCAGATAGATTTGAGTTTAGCCCGGATAAAATGGAAGGAGAGTATATCTTTTTGGTGCCCAAGAGCATCACCGGAAGGGTGGGAGACAAATTTTATACAAAAATATACACATCTAAAAGTATAAAGAAGGTATATGTGGATATTATAAAAGAAGGTTTGGTCTATTTAAAAAAGAGCGTTTCTATTGAAAATGGGAAGGGAGTTTTTGAAACAGAAATTGGTCCTGAGCTTTCCGGGAGTTTCATAATATCTGCCTATGGTGTAACCGGGAGAGGAAACATAATAAGGGATAGAAAGTTACTCTACTTTAGACCTGCAGATGAACTTTTTATAACCGTGGAAAAAAGGGATAGTTATCTTCCCGGAGAAGAGGCGACCATAAAGTTTAAAGTATGTA
>CAZUTC010000038.1:1851-13553 GCA_964623485.1 uncultured bacterium
GAGGGGAAAGGGGTAATTTCTGCTTTATGTGCTTCTGTTGTAGATGAAGCAGTTTATGCTCTTTCCTTACTCCATCCTGGACTTGAGCGGGTATTTTTTGAGATAGAAAAGGAGATTCTCAAACCGAGATATGAGATACACCAGCTCAGATGGACCGAGGTTGTGAGAGAAAGAAGAATTCCTGCAGTGGAGATGCTCCTTTCTTCTGCCAACCAGAAACTGAGGGAAAAAGATATTCCAATTGTTTTATCAATGAATTATAAGGATCTTGCGGAGAAATTCAGAAGTTATTTTTCTCCCATTATAAATAAATTGACAAAATGGATAAGAAGGCATTACTCTGAAATTCAAAAAATAGAAAGGAAACCCCTCAATGCTTATTTAATAAACAAAGGGGTTGTTAGAAAAGAGGAGCTTTTGGATCCCTGGGAGAATGAAATAGAAGTTTTAAAGAAAGATTATGAATTTTATATAAGAAGTGCAGGACCTGATGGAGAATTTGGAACCAGCGATGACCTTGAATATAAAATAAAGAGATGGGCTGTTAAAGTGGTGGAGTTTGCCGCAGTCCCAAGGGCGGAGGCTCCTTTACTTAGAAAAAAAAGCATTATGAAAAAGAGCTTAAAAAAGGAGCATGTAAGAAGGTATTTCCCTGAGACATTTCTTTTTGAACCTTCCCTCATCACCGACAGTAATGGAGAGGCATATCTTAAGGTTAGAGTCCCGGATGCAATAACAACCTATCGGATGACAATTCTCGCCTCTTCAGAAGAGGGGCTTTTGGGTTCTGCAGAAGAGAAAATAAAGATATTTAAACCCCTTTTTGTCGAACCTGATATTCCCTTAAACCTTATAAGGGACGATGAGGTTTCTTTAAGAATAGGTCTCTATAATTATACCCCCAAGAAAAGAAAGGTAAGGCTCAATATTTCAACCAATGAAAATATTAAAGTGAAAGAGAAAAAGAAGGAAGTTCTTATACCAGCAGAGGATGTTAAAAGTGTGTATGTGAGAGTTAAGGCGGTGAAAGCAGGGAAGGGAATTATAAGGATAGAAGCAAATTCCGAGGGAGTTTCGGATATTGTGGAAAAAGAGATAGTAATAGTCCCTCCAGGAATTAAAAAGGAGATTTCAAGGAGTGGTATCTTGGATAAAGAAAAAGATTTCACTGCATTCTATCCCCATGAGGCAGATAAGGAGGCAAGAAAAAGCTTTGTGAGGATATATCCTGGAGCACTTTCCCAGGTTTTAACAGGGCTTGAACAACTTTTAAGGGTACCCTTTGGATGTTTTGAACAGACCTCCTCAGTTACATATCCTAATATTTTAATCCTTGATTATATAAGAACAAAAGGAATGGATATGCCGGAGATAGAGATGCGTGCCACAGAGTATATAGGACTTGGCTATCAGAGACTCTTAAGCTTTGAAGTGGAAGGAGGAGGGTTCTCATGGTTTGGTACCCCCCCCGCAAACAAGATACTTACAGCCTATGGATTAAGAGAGTTCAACGATATGAAAAGGGTTTATGACATAGATGAAAACATAATAAAGAGAACCTTAAGATGGCTCTTATCTCAGCAGGAAAAAGATGGCTCATTTAAACCCGATAAATACAGTATACAGGAGGAGGTTACAGTGGGTATTGAAGAGGGAATTCTCCCAACCGCATATATTACTTGGAGTCTGTCAGAAATAGGGTACCAGGGTAAAGAGATTGACAAAGCAAGGAAGTATCTGAAAAAACATCTGGATGAAGCAGAGGACAATTATGAACTTGCTCTTCTGTTAAATGCCTTTGTGGGGGATGATAAGACATTTGAAAAAATATATGAGAAACTCAAAAAAAGAGCAAAAGAGAAGGATGATATGGTTTACTGGGAATCAAGAATTTCGGGAGTATGGAGAGCCGGGGGTATTTCAAAGACAATTGAAACTACCGCTCTTGTGGGTAATGCTCTTCTAAGAAGCGGTAAGGACCCTGAAATGGTAAAGAAGATAATTCACTATCTCTATCATGTGAGGTCTCCTCAAGGACACTGGTATACAACTCAGCCCACAATTCTTGCTTTAAAGGATATAATAGCCGAGGCAAAAAGGGAGAAGGAGATAGAAGGAATTCTCTATGTGGAAAAGGATGGGATAAAACAAAAAATAAAAATGGATAAAGAAAATCAAAAGATGAAGATTATAGAGTTTGATAAAAATATAAGCTTAAGATTCGAAGGTAAAGGAGCCCCTGTTTATGACTTTGTGACTTCCTTTTATACTGAAGCATACCCCCTACCAAAAGAAAAAATTCTTGAAATAAAAGTTGAGTATAATAAGAAAAGCCTTCGCATAAATGATATGGTGAAGGTTAAGGTGGAGGTTAAGGCAAAGAAGGGGGTTGAGGCAGGGATGGTGATAGTGGATCTTGGAATTCCTCCTGGATTCTCAGCACTCTCTCCAGAATGGGAAGAGATGGTATCTAAGGGTGTGATAAAAAGGTATGAGATTACATCCAGACAGATAATCGTTTACCTTGAAAGAGTAGGTGAGGAGCCTGTAATTTTGAATTATCATCTAAGGGCGAATTTCCCATTAAAAGTAAAGGGTACTGCTTCAAGGGTTTATGAATACTATAATCCAGAAAATACCGATTATGCCCTTCCATTCTCAATGGAAGTGAAAGAATAGTGAAGTCCCTATTGAGTATTTTTATGCTTAGTTTCTTACTTTTTGCTGATGAAGGATTTATTCCTCTTGGAAAGATAGATATCTCTATTTATGAACCAGGACAGAGAGCAGTGATTCTTTGGAATGGGAAGAAGGAGGTGCTTATTATATCCATAGATATAAAAGCCTCGGAGAATACAAAGGTTCTTACGATTCTTCCCTTACCTGCAGAGCCCAAAATTTCAAAGGGAGATTTTAAGATTTTTGAGGAAATAGAAAGATTCATAAGAATGCGGTCGCCTTACCGGGGGAAGAAAAAAAATGGGGATGAGGAGAGGGTAAAAATTCTTTATTTTAAAAAGATCGGTGCCCATAATATAACAGTTACTCACGCGGACCACCCAAATGAACTTATAGAGTGGATAAGACAGTTTGTAAAAAAGCAGGGGATAGAAGATTTTAAATATTCTGCGGATTTTGAATCCATAATAAAAGGATACTTCTTAAGGGAAAAGAAGTATTTCGTCTTTGATGTAATAGAGGTGGGCGATAAAGAGAAGACCAGGGAACCCATAATATATGAGTTTGAAAGCAGTTCTCTCTATTATCCTCTTGAAATTTCATCTTTGAATAAAGGAGTTTCAGAAATAACCCTTTACTGTTTTACTCCTTGGCTATTTGACTTCGTTACTCTTTCTTTACCCCTGGACTTTGCCTACTATATTTCAAGAGATAGAAAAAGAAGAACCCCGATTATTCTAACTTATATTCCAAAACATATTTTGTTAAATAAGGGTATAAGTCAAGAGTTTCTGGACTCTTTTCCAGAGAGGTTTTACCTAACAGTTCTCAAGTATAAAGGTAAACTTAATTTCTTTTCTGATTTTTGCTGGAACCTGTTTTTAAAACCGGTTGAGATAAAAAAATAATTATGTTATTTATTCTATCCTTGTAAATCTCTTTCCATGTTTAGGGTCACATTCTACCTTGATTCTTTTAGCCTTTATTAATTTTTCAAGGTATGTATCAAGTAATGGATAGGGCATGAGCAGGAGATAATATAAATTTCTGTAGGGTGTTTCTTTATCTATATAGGAGAGAAGATATTCCTCAATGGGTTCAGGGTCTACCGGAGGCATTTTTTCAGTTTTTTCAATATATTCACAGAAAGGGTCACCTTGTTTTAACATTTTAGAAAATGTATCGGTATATGCAAATCTATCCGGGATATTTCTAAAAATCTCCTGCTGCCAGTCTGCCTGAGTTTTTCTTTTTTTCACCATCTTCTTTAAAAGCCTTGGCTCTGGGGCATTTATTGAATCAAAATCTGCTTTTTCAAACATCTTATTTATTAATTCTGTTACCGGAATTTTTTCACCATCCCAATCCAGAACAGCCTGAAGACCATATCTTGCTGCTCTCCATCTGTTGGTGATATACTCATTATATATTTTTGGGTTTATCTCTTGATAATCCTTTTCACTTATTCCGAAGGCAAATGCAGCAAAAAATGCTACATACTCTTTAACAAAGGATGCAGAGCTTGCTCCATCTCCTATTCTTAACTCAATGGTTGAATGATGTTCTGTTTTTACACATACATCATCTCCCCATGAAGCGTGAAAAAGGGCATCGGGCAGGATCGCCCTTGGAAAGGCACAGAAGTCTGCATGGGAGAGTATTCGGTAACTCTTGAACTCTCCCTGTCTTTCTATACCAAAAGGAGAGTTCACAGAAAGAGCAAGAAAACATGGGGCGTATTTAAATAGGGTATCTGAAATTCTCTTTGCATCCCTTATATTATAAATGCTTCCCACATGGACATGTAATCCTATGGCAGAACCCGTCAAAGGATGAACTCCGGAGGGGAGGAGAACAAGACCATTTTTTTCACACTCTTTTTTTGCTATTTCAATATGAGCATCTGTGGTTTTGAAAAGTTCCTCTGCATTTTTTAAAATGCCTGACCTTATCTCAAGCATCCTCCCTCTTCCTCTTACAAAATCCCATCCTGTTTCTGAACCCTTAATCTCTTTTCTTATTTTGTTTGATATTTCTGTCACATCCTTTGACTCGTCAAAGGAAAGGTCTCTTTTTAATACCAGAATTTCCCATTCGTATCCAAATGTTAAGGGAGAGAAGAAATCAGGCATAGGTTAACCCTTTTAAACAGGAACTTGCGGTCTTATCATAGGTTTGAGAGAGTCCCTTATATATCCTTCCTACCCCTTTTATATTTAGTTCTTCAAATTTTACAGGGTGTTTCCTTCCCTTACTTTCAAAAAACCCTGATTTCACTGGTAGAATACTTCTTGTTAAGAAAATGGTTTTTTCTCCATATCTGCTAATGATTGTCATACTATTTTTATCCAAGTGGAAATTTTCTCCGAGGGCAATCAGCAGGTTATATCTCTTTTCCTTTTTAATCTCTACTCTTTTAAAAAGAAAGGCAATCTCTGGGCCATTATGGGAGGGCATCCATTCCACTGTTTCAAGGTTTTCGGGTTCAGTAAGTAGCATGAAGGAAATTTTTTTGTTCTCATTGAAGTACAAAACTCCCCCTGTTTTATAACATGAGATACTCTTGGTTTGATACCAAGGGGATAGAGGTTTATGGTACCTTTCGTATTCAATGCCCTGATTTGAAAGGTAATAGATGATGTGTTCATATCCGGTGGAAAAGGCATTTACCATTACATATTCTCCTAACTCCACTTTCCTTTTTTTCTTAACAGAGACAGCGAGCTGAAGAATAAATAAGGGCAAATCTTTCACTATTTTGATTTTTTTTCTTAATATTATCCCATGTTTTTTATATTCCAAAAATCCATATACTTTTTTGTAAGATGCATCCCATAACTGTAAATAATTATCAAAAGAGACTACATCTAATATTCCGCCCTTTAACACCCACCCTTTGGCTTGGATATCTCCATAAAGATTAAAAAGGTTTGTATTTTTAGGTTTATATATTAATTTTCCAATTCTTGCCCCCAATCCTTTAAAAGTCTCAATTTTTAAAAACTCGTTTTCTTTTATTAAAGACTCCTCCTTATGATCCTTTAAAAACAATAAACTCTCCTCTTCCGTTAATACTATTTCATCATTCACCGAGGGTTCATAAGGGAAGATAAATATTCTTTTAAATACTTTTTTCCTCTTTATATCCTTTGGTATCTTTTTCCCCGGGATCCCACATATAGGAAAGACCGTGGTTTCTGCCTCAACGCATTTTATTCCATTTTTTTCATACTCCCTCAATTTTTTAATTTTTTTTATTTTACCTACTAACCTCTCAAACATTTCTCTACAAAATATTTGAATAGATTTTTGAAGGGTTCTTTTTCATACATATATTCAGGATGGAACTGAACACCAAGCATGAATGGATGCTCTTTATGTTCTATTGCTTCAATTATGTTATCTTTGGCTTTAGCAGAAACAAGAAATCCTTCTCCAAGTTCCTTTATTGCCTGATGATGAAAGCTATTCACCATTAATTTTTTTGTTTTAAAAATTTTATAAAGAGTTGTATTTTCCATTATCTCTATTTCATGGGAGGACTGAGGAGGTGGATTTTTCTGCCAATGCCTTTGAGGGGTTATCTTCTCTATATCCTGGTAAAGAGTCCCTCCCAACGCAACATTTAAGACCTGCATTCCTCTACATATACCGAGAACCGGTTTTCTGTTTTTAAAAAATCTCTGCAAAAGCTTTATCTCAAACGCGTCCCTTTTTTCATCCACCCTTTTCAATTCTCCCATCCTTTCCTCTTTATAAAATTTGGGTTCAATATCTCCTCCACCTGCAAAAAGAATGCCCGCCAATAAGTTACTTATTTCTTCTATATACTCAAATTTGTTGATATGAGGAATAAGCAAAGGCTCTCCTCCATTACTTTCTATGGATTCTATATACTTTCGTGGAAGATACAGACTGTTTGGACTGCTTTTACATGTTATTCCTATAAACATGCAAGAATTATATTTAATTTTTAAATAAATGCAAATTAACGCATAAATAATTTAACTTGACAAAACCAAATTTCTGAATATTATTTAAATATGAAAATGAAAATCATTTTCAAGAGAGGTAAGTATTATGGGTAGGGTGGCAGAGTGGTGGTATGATAGGTTTAGGGGTTATGGTTATAGGTTGACTGAACAGCGGAGTTTGATATTGGATATTTTGAGCAGGACCCCTGGGCATCTCAGTGCTGAGGAGATATTTTTCAAGGTACATAAACTTCATCCGAATATCGGGCTTACCACCGTTTATCGAACCCTTGACTTGCTGGTTCAGATGGGTTTTGTATTGAAGTTTGATTTTGGAGATGGAAGGGCAAGGTATGAACTGGCTGAAGGACCTGAAGGGATGAGGCATCATCATCATTTGGTGTGTACGAAGTGTGGGCGAATTATAGATTATACTGATTTTATTGATGAGGAGACCGAGTTACTCAACAAGACAAAGAAAGGGCTTTCTCAAAAGTTTAATTTTGAAATCACAGACCACCTTATTCAATTTTATGGTGTATGTGCAGAATGCAAGAAAAAAAGAGTAAATAAAAGGAGGTGATTTTTATGCCAACTTATGAGTATGAATGTGAAAAATGTGGTTATAGGTTTGAGAAATTCCAGAGAATGAGCGATGCTCCGGTTAGAAGATGCCCTCGATGTGGTGGGAAGGTGAGGAGACTCATCACTGGAGGTGCAGGAATAATATTTAAGGGCTCGGGTTTTTATGTCACGGATTATAAGAGAAGCCAGAATAAGACCTGTTGTGGAAGGGATGAACCCTGTGATACCCCTCCCTGTGCAGATGGAACCTGTAAAAGAGAATAGAAATGGCAGTAAAGATAGATAAGGAAAAATGCACCGGTTGCGGGGCATGTGTTGAGGTATGTCCAGTTCAGGCTATTAAAATTCAGAATGGAAAGGCGGTGGTTGATGATAGGTGTATAGAATGCGGTGTATGCATACCACGATGTCCAGAGAATGCAATTCTTCTTCCAGAAACAGAAAAACTTCCTTTCTCTTCGGGTTATTTTGGCCCCCCAGGAGGACCGGGCTGGGGCAGAGGCTTTGGAAGAGGCTTTGGAAGAGGGAGGGGACCCGGAGGATATTGCCTCTGTCCAAGTTGTGGAACAAGAGTCCCCCATCAACCAGGAGTGCCATGTGCATTTGTATCCTGTCCTAAATGTGGGACAAGGATGGTAAGAGAGTGAATGCATGGTTATTTCAATTGCAAGTGGGAAAGGAGGAACTGGAAAGACAACGGTTGCGGTCAACCTTTTTCAGGTTATAAAAAATGCAGGCATTGCAGATTGTGATGTTGAAGAGCCAAATGTAGCTCTTTTTTTAAAACCCCAAATAGAAAAAAGAGAAAGCTTTGGAATACCGATACCAGAGGTAAATAAAGATTTATGCAATTTTTGCAGAATATGTGCAGAGAAATGCAGGTATAATGCAATTGCTGTAATTCCCGATAAGGTGCTGGTTTTTGAAGAGCTGTGCCATGGATGTGGATTATGCAGTTATGTTTGTCCCCAAAAGGCAATAGAAGAAAAAATAAGGGTATCTGGGGTGATTGAATATGGGAGTATAAATGATAGAAGATACATAGGGGGTATTTTAAATTTAAAAGAGGCAATGCCCACCCCCTTGATAAGAGAGATAAAGAAAAAACTGGATAAAGGGATATGGATAGTTGATGCTCCTCCTGGTACATCATGTCCGGTGATGGAAGCTGTGAGAAATACCTCATATGTCGTTCTTGTGACAGAACCAACTCCCTTTGGACTTGAGGACCTTAAAATTGCAGTGGAAACCTTTGAAAAAATGGAACTCAGGATGGGGGTGGTGATAAACAAATATGAGGGGGATTGGTCTCCCCTTTTTTTATTTCTTAAAGATAAGAAAATTCCTATAATAGGAAGAATACCTTTTGATGAAAGGATAGCAGGTCTCTATGCAGAGGGAAGGATTATAACAGAGGAGATGAAAACAGTAAAAGAGGAGTTTGAAAAAATAAAAGAGAGGATATTTGATGAAACCAAAAGAAATAGTGATAATAAGCGGTAAAGGAGGAACTGGAAAGACCACTTTTGTTGGAGCCTTTGGAGCATTGTTAAGAAACAAGGTTATTGCTGACTGTGATGTTGACGCCCCGGACTTATGGATACTTCTTTCTCCTTCATTGAAAATGAAAAGAGTATTCAAAGGTCAGAAAAAGGCAAAGATTTTAGAGGATAGGTGCACCTCATGTGGAGAATGTATGAAAGTCTGCAGATTTTTTGCTGTAAAATTAAATAGGAATTATTTCATTGATGAGATAGCCTGCGAGGGATGTGGTTTCTGTATCGAGGTGTGTCCTGAGAAGGCTATTGAGGAGGTTGAAAATATTGCAGGAGAGTATTTTGTCTCAACAACTCAGGAAGGTCCCTTTGTTCATGCAAGACTTTTTTCTGCTGAGGAAAATACTGGAAAGCTTGTAATGTTCGTGAGAAACGAAGCCAAGGGAATTGCAGCAACACAAAATATTCCCCTCGTTCTCATCGATGGTCCTGCGGGAACCGGATGTCCTGTGATTTCTTCAATTACCGGAACAGATGCTGTGATTGTTATAGCAGAGCCAACAATTTCAGGAGTTCACGATGCAGAGAGAATAATAGAACTTGCCCAATACTTCAATCTTAAAATTTACGGAATAATCAACAAGTATGATATCTCTTTTTCAAAGGCTCAGGAGATAAAAGGGCTTTTTAAACAGAAAAATGTGGTATACCTTGGGAGGGTATGTTTTGATTATGAATTTTTACATGCATTGAGAAAAAGAAAGAATATTATAGAATGGGGTAAAGGAAAAGGAGTCTTTCAGGTTTTGAATATATGGGAGAGATTTTATCTTTATGAAGTTACTCCGAGAGAGATCGCTTTAGAAAAGTTCTTTTCTCTTTCAAAACAACCCAAGGATAAGGTTGAAATAATAATTGCAGAGGAGTTTAATAAAGAGGATTTAAAAAGGATTTTATTACATGGAATTATCCCAGTTAGAACAAAAATAGCAGACCAGAAAAGTAAAGAACTTTTTCTTGAAAAAAGGTTTGATAATTTTGAATTTTTTGATGCAGAGGAGGAAAGATGGAAGAAAAAAGAGGAGTTTTTACACCCATTAGAGTAGGTAAAAAGTTGTTTAGATGAGATATATTTTCCTTCATATATTTTTACTTCATCTTTTTTCTTTCATCCCTGCCTCCTTGTTTTGAAGGCTTTCCTCCCACATAGATTTTTGCCTCATCAAAATAGGCTACTGCTTCGTAATTCAAATAATTTGAGATACCAAAATAATAGGCTCCAAAGGAAAAGTTATATATCATGTAATCGGTCCAGGCTGTAAGTGGGAATATCCACTTATACTCCTTACCATCAATGTATAGTTTAAAAACGATTCCATCATCGTCTCCAAATTTGCTGAAATCGGCGGATATTTCTGCTTTATACCATTTATTGCAATCAAGAGTAAATTCACCGTATAAAGAGTCGAAACTTATTTGTCCTCCGGTTACTCCGTAACCCGTTCCATACTTGATAAGTCCTTGACGGTTAAAACCCACTATGGCTATATACCATTTGCCCTGCTCACGGTCATAAAGGTCAACATCCACCCATACACCCGCATCGGACTCTCCAAACTTTCCTTCGGGAAGGTAAAAATAGACCGAAATTTTCTTTAAAGGATTGTCCCAGTGGGTAAAATCTGGGGCAACCAGAACACTTCTTACATTGCCATTTTGAGGGACCGTCCATAGTTTTGCACTCCTGTTCCCTGAAAGAGAAATTTCTTCAGTGGTTTGAGCGTGCTGGTCTGGTTTTTCCAAGTGCCATTCGTACTCGGGGTGTGCACTTGGGTCTTGCCAGTTCTCTGGAAAATCGAACACCTTCTCGTATTCAAACCCATCCCTTTTTAACAGAATCCAATTTATACCTTGGCAAGTGCCCTCATCGCTGTTTTCATTGAGGTACATATTTTCATTAAAGCATCCAGATATGAAAAATAGCAACAACAAGAGCTCTTTACTCTTCATATTATTCTCCTTGCATATTGCCCAACGGTTCTTCAAGTTCTTTGCCGATTTATATCAATCCTATGGCAACGGAAAGCCCAATAAGTCCTATGAGAACTCCAAATATTCCTTTTAAGACCCATGCTTTCATCATCTTTGTAGTTCGGGCACCTAACCATGAAAAAAGCATTGTTACCAGTCCAATTGTTAGGACATAGAACCAGTTTTGATATCCATGTATTGTCAAGTTCGTTGCTCCAATTGCTGCAACGGGTATCATCTGAGTAGAAGATGTGCCTATGGCGATATGCATTGGATAACCGAGCACATTAAGAATGGGCATGTAGTAAATGCCTCCACCGAAGCCACAAAGACCCGTTGCTATTCCAGCTAAAAGCATAAGTCCTCCAAGTTTTAGCCCATGCTCCAATCTTTCTACTTGATCAACCGTCACCCTTGGAGGCATTTTCCCTTTACCCTTTATAGAAGAATATGTCATGTAAATTCCCACGCCAATGCATGCGATACCAAAAATTACCTTGAGAGTTGCGGATGGAACATACACTGCTATTTGGGTGCCGACTATCACACCAACCGCCGCTCCAATGGCAGCTACAATAACCCCTTTTTTATATACATGCTTCATCCTGCAATGTGCGATCACACCCGGTATCGTGGCAATAGATATAACTGCCATATTTACCGCATAGGCCGTTTTGATGGGTAAACCCAAGAGTACCATCATCATGGGTATTCTCAAAAAACACCCGCCGATTCCAAGCCAAGTAGCTAAAAAGCCGGCGATTGCTCCAATTAAGAGTATCCACACTACTTGCAATAATACCGCTTCCATTGTTTAATACCTCCTTTTATTTATATTTAGGGCGACTGCATATGACTCGTTCATATCCGCATTGCGTATATGCATACCTCTGGATGCGATCATGGTCTTTTTAAAGGAATTCTCTTCCTTCATAGT
>CAZUTC010000039.1:0-6266 GCA_964623485.1 uncultured bacterium
CTTTAATTAAAATAAGTGGAGAAGATCTCACAAGATATTTCAACTCCTTAAATTCCTTTTCCATATTATATAGGTCTTTTTTGTTTGTCTTTGGTTTTGGGTCAAAATAACTCATTTACTTACACCCATAAGTAGAAAATCTTTTATCAACATATTCAATTATAAGCATAAATTTTAATTTTTCAAGCTTTTGTCAATCCAAACTCTTTTAAAAATCTTTTTATAAGGGGTTTTGCATCCTTTGCTGATACAAAAAATCCAACCTTTAAATCTGTGCTGAAAAAACCTTCAACATGGATTTTTTCTTTATGTATTATCTCCATTGCCTTTTTGAAGATCTCAGGGTCTCTACCTATCCCTGAACCTACAAGAAATATTCCCCAGACATTACCTGCCTTGGAAAGTCTCTTGGTTTTGGTCTCTTTTTTAAACTTCTTTAATATCTCCTCTGTTCTTTTTTCATCCTTCTTTTCCACTATAAAATGCATGTCAAAGCAGGATGCATAGGGATGTCCATGGTTATAGAACACAATGTTTACTTTGTTATCTGCAAGCATAGATATTGCCTGTTTTACAAAACGAGGGTTTTTGGGGACTTCTTCAAGCATAAACCTCACAAGTCCCCTTTTATGAGCAATTGCCCTTACCCCTGGAACCTCCATTGTTTTTTTCTTTACCACTGTCCCTCCTTTCTGCTTGAATGCATTTTTTATTACCAAAGGAACATTGAAATAAGAGGCAAGCATCACACTTCTGGGATGCATTACCTCTGCTCCATAATCGGATAATTCGGTTAGTTCTTCATAAGTTATTTGAGAAAGTGGTCTTACATTCTTAAAAATCCTTGGGTCTTCGGTATAAACTCCGTCTACATCGGTATATATCTCACATCTCTCTGCGTTAAGATATGCTGCAAGTGCCACTGCTGTGGTATCCGAACCTCCTCTTCCTAAGGTTGTGACTTCCTTTTCGGTGCTTACTCCCTGGAAGCCTGCAATTATTGGTATGAATCCTTTTTTAACTGCATTTTTAAGTCTTTCTCCTCTTATTTCAAGAATTCTTGCCCCTGCATGTCTTGTGTCGGTTACAATTCCCACCTGGGACCCGGTAAAGGAAACTGCCTTTTTACCCAGATTGTTTATTGCCATGGATAAAAGAGACATAGATATCCTTTCTCCAGCTGTTAGAAGCATATCCAGTTCCCTGGGCGGAGGATTGGGTGTTATCCTCTTGGAGAGCGCTGTAAGTTTATCGGTGGTATCACCCATTGCCGAAACAACGACTACTACTTTATAATCCTCTGCAGTCTTTGCTACTCTTTCTGCAACTTTTTTAATTTTCTCTATATTAGAAACTGATGCTCCGCCGTACTTTTGAACAACTATTTTATTCTTTCTCAACTATCTTCACAAGATGGGCTGAACAGCTTATACAGGGATCATATGCTCTTACAATCATTTCCAATTTCAGCTCCATATCCTCCTTTGGAGGGCTTTCTTTAAGCAGGGTCTCAGCTCCAACCCATATATGTCTTTCCATATTCTCAAGGTTCTGGGCAGTGGGAGTTATAATCTCTGCGTGCTTTATTCTTCCGTTCTCTATCTCATAATGATGATAGAGAGTCCCCCTTGGAGCCTCCACTGCTCCTGTTCCTGTTCCTTCCTGTCTTTGGGGGGCTACAATAGGAGGGATTTCTGGTATGGATAGTATTTCATCTACTATCTTAGGTATCTTTTCAAGACAGTACACGATCTCAATTGCCTGGGCAAGGTTATTGTAGAGAGGATTTCTTATCCAGCTTAAGGTATAACATTTTCTAAAACATTCTTCTGAAATACCTGAAAGCCTTTCTCCTAAGAGGTTCATTCTTGCAATGGCTCCTACAACAAAGGGGTTTCCTTTATATCTTGACCTTTTTGCAAAGGAATGGGAGACGGTCCTTTCATTTGTAAGTTCTTTATAATTTTCAATATCCCTGTCCTCTCCGGTTGATATCATTACCCTATCCCCCCAGAACCCATACTCATCGGTTGGAGGTTTTAAAGCCATAAATATCATTCCATCCTCCATTCTGGATAATGAAAAAGCATAGCAATTGCAGATGGAGTCTCGAAGATATATTTGCCTCTTCTGCTGGACCCCAACATCTTTATCATTGTCTCTCTTTGCCATCAGAAAAGCAACTATCTCTGCTGAGTGTAGATGGGTTCTATCACACAGTGCCCGCATTTCCCTATACCACATTATCCTTTCCAAATCTATCTCGATTATCAAGACAGTAAAGAAGTAGAGAAGTGAGTTTTCCTTTAGTTCAAGTAAGATCAACAAAATGGGTATTAGGGGAAGGAAGAATTTTTTAGGTGGTAGTATGGTTCTCAATGCTTCAAGAGCTACCTTTCTTACATCATCCAGTTTATCATATACGTACTTATCCCCCTTTTTAACAGGACCCCATAACTCACCCCACTTTTTAAGAGTCTCTAAGTAACTATATAATTTTTCTTTTGGCAATTTTAACACTTTCACATTTTTCCTCCTTTTTGTAAGGATACACCCTTTAAAAGGGTTGTCAATAGATATTCTCTTTCTTTATTTATTTATCTCCTAACAATCTAAAGGAGTTTAAAAACCTCTCATCTGCAGATGATAAAAGGTTTTCTTCTTCTGCCAGCACCATTATTTGATACAGTCTATTTTTTACAAGGTAAAGCCGATACTTCATCACACCCGTTTTTCCAAAAACTACTCTCAACTCTCTGCCTGGATATCCCTCAATTACAATTCTTTTCTCCTTTATAATTTTACCGGATATATTGCGAACGGCACCATTTCTTGCCCTATCCAGTAAATCATCGGGATTACTCTTTTCTACCATCTCTGCAGGATAGTCAGAGTAGGTAACCCCATACACTACTTTTCCATTTTGCAATTCCACTAAAAAGGCATATAACTCCACTGGTCCTATCTTGGTATTTACTGTTTCCTTTTCCTCCACAGGCTTTTTAGGTAGAAGTACTGAAAAGTTCCCCTTCTGTGAGGAAAACTCTACCCAGTCCGGGGCTCTACACCCTAAAATAAAAAGAAGAACCAACGTGGATTTTGCTATTTTCATTTCATCCTCCTTTTAGATATTATCCTTATGAACTCCATTATGTCAAGAAAAATATAAAGTTACTTACCGGTAGGTTTATTTTTTATTCATAACCACACAACCCTCTCAAATTGACAAAATTTAAGGGCTCTGTATAATTAGATGTATGGGTAAAAAATACTTTCTAATTATGTTCTATTTAATCCTTATACCCAGGCTTCTTTATGCATATCTTGATCCAGGAACAGGCAGTTATATTCTCCAAGTTATTATAGCTGCTTTACTTGGGGTTGCATTCACCATAAAAATTTATTGGAAAAAACTCAAGTCTTTCTTTTCCAGCCTTTTCTCAAAGAGGACTGGAAAAGATAATGAGCAGTAAAAAAGTTCCCAGTTCTTTTCGGGATCCAAGTGGATTTCTTTTTATTCGAGATGGTTTACTCTACCGGCAGATAAATAAGAGGTATAAGGATAATTATGATAAGTTAATTAACTCTGGTCTTTATAAAACCCTTGTAGATGCTCAGCTTTTAATTCCTCATGAAGAGGTGGATATTAAATACAGATACTCTCCAGAAGCCTATAAGGTGGTTAAACCTGAACCAATTTCCTTTATCTCCTATCCTTATGAATGGTGTTTCAGCCAGCTAAAGGATGCTGCTTTAACCACCTTAAGAATTCAAAAGATAGCCTTGGAGTTTGGGATGTGTTTAAAAGACTGCAGTGCTTATAACATACAGTTTAGAAATGGTAAACCTGTATTGATTGACACTCTTTCTTTTGAGGAGTATGAAGAGGGGAAGCCTTGGGTTGCTTACCGGCAGTTCTGTCAACATTTTCTTGCTCCGCTGGCATTGATGAGTTATACCGATGTTCGGTTAAGTCAGTTGTTTCGCATCTATATAGATGGAATTCCTTTGGATATGGCAAGTTCAATTCTACCATTTCGTACTCGGTTTAAATTTTCTCTATTTTCCCATATTCATCTTCATGCTAAAGCTCAAAAATACTTTGCTCATAAGACCGTAGATGTCAAAAATAAAAAAATGAACCTTCTTTCTTTTCAGGGGTTTTTGGAGAATCTGGAGTCTACTATTAAAAATTTGGAATGGAAGCCGAAGGGTACCCAGTGGGCTGATTATTATGAAATCTCTGGTTATTCCCCGGATGCCCTTTCCCATAAGAAACAGATTGTGGCTAACTTTTTAGAAAGAGTCAATCCCAAAAGTGTGTGGGACCTTGGTGCGAACATAGGTATATTTAGTCGTATTGCAAGCAAGAAGGGAATACCTACCATATCCTTTGATATGGACCCCGCGGCAGTAGAAAAGAACTACTTAGAATGCAAAAGAAACAAAGAAACCAACATTCTTCCCTTACTACTTGATTTGACCAATCCAAGCCCTTCCATTGGTTGGGCTAATGAGGAAAGGCTTTCCTTCTTGGAGCGTGGACCAGCAGATGCTGTGTTTGCCCTTGCTTTAATTCATCACTTGGCAATATCCAACAATCTACCCTTTAATAAAATTGCTGAATTTCTTTTTAATATCTGTAACTGGCTTATCGTGGAGTTTATCCCCAAGAATGATCCTCAGGTTCAAAGACTCCTTGCATCCCGAGAAGACATTTTCTTTAACTATAACCAGCAGGCGTTTGAGAAGGAGTTCAAGAGACGCTTTAATATCTTGGAGAGAGTAAAGATTAAGGATTCTTGTAGAATCCTATATCTTATGCATAAAATTTAGCCTTGAAGAGGATTTTTGTCATTCATCCATTCTTATTTGGAGCATATCCTATTCTTTTTCTTTTTTCACACAATATAAAGGAGATGTCTGCTACCCAGATTTTTATACCCCTCTTAGTTACAGAGGTTGTCACATTCTTGTTATGGATAGGTTTGAGCTTTATCTTCAAAGATAGAATTAAAGGGGCTCTTATGACCACTGCCTTTCTAATACTCTTCTTCAGTTATGGGCATTTTTTTGATTTGTTAAAAGAGTGGCTCGGTTCTATCATAAGGCACGAATATATGGTTCCGGTAACAATACTATTATGGATAGTTACGTTTTATTTCATTAAACATATAAAAAATTTAAAAATAGCAACCCAGGTTCTTAATATTATCGGAATAGGATTAATTGGAATTAATCTCTTTAATATTATATCCTATGAGATTAAAAAACCTAAAATTGTATTTCAAAATATACCGAAGGGAGAAACAAAACCGGTTTTTGCTTCTGATATCTATTATATTATTTTGGATGAATATGCAAGTCTAAGCACTATCAAAAAGGTATATCATTATGATAATACCCAGTTTGCCAATTATCTGATTAAGAAAGGTTTTTATATTGCTACCAAAAGCAAAACCAGATACAGTGCCACTGAGAAGTCAATAGCAGCCTCATTAAATATGGAGTACCTGGATGAGAAAGCAGATCCCTACCAGCTTATTAAATACAACAGAGTATTTAGCTTTCTGAAATCAAAAGGGTATAAAATTATTCATTTTGCGAACTATCATAATAGCACAAAACACATCAAGTATGTGGATTTATATTTTAATTTCTATGAGCAACAGGAGTACTCCTTTTTACTGGGGGATTTTTACATGATTTTACTGAATACTACCCTATTAAAACCCATTTATAGTTTCTTTGTCGGGAGATACTATGAAGGGTATAATCGTGGTGCGATACTATCAACTTTTCGTAACTTGAAGAAAATTCCTGCTTTAAAGGGACCAAAATTTGTTTTTGCCCACATTATGTGCCCTCATGAACCCTTTGTGTTTGGTCCAAATGGTGAAAAAGTTAAAAAGGAATACAGAAACGACTGGAAAAATAAGAAAGTATATCTGGGGCAGTATATTTTTGTCACCAAAGAGGTTAAAAAACTGGTGGATGTGATACTGCAAAAATCGAATTCTCCTCCCATTATCATTATTCAATCAGACCATGGACCAAGAAGCCGGAAAAAGAGGGGGGTATATTTTGGAGATGAATGGCAAAGAATATTTAATGCTTATTACCTGCCCAATAAAGGCAAAGAAATTCTATATGACTCCATATCTCCAGTAAATACCTTCAGGATAATATTCAACCATTATTTCAATACACACTATACTCTTTTAGAAGACTGAGATAAAAAATGGAAACAGTATATTTTTCTTGCC
>CAZUTC010000039.1:6366-13542 GCA_964623485.1 uncultured bacterium
TATAAAGCAACCAGAAAAGTCCTTAATCTTTTAAAGAGAGAAGGGTTTTCAGTTTCTATTTTAACTAAGTCGGATTTGGTAACAAGGGATATGGAGTTATTTAAAAAAATGCCCGACCCTTCAATCGGCACATCTGTTGCATTTCAGGAGGAGTGGATAAGAAGATTGTTTGAAGAGAATAGTATATCCAACCAACTTCGTATAAAAGCTCTCTCGAAATTAAAAAGGGAGGGCATTAAAACCTATGCACTTATATGCCCGGTAATGCCTTATATCACCAATGTGGAGCTGTTAATAAACAATGTGTATTCCTATGTGGAGAAGATATGGATATATCCATTAAAAATAAACTCCGAGAAAGATAAGAACTGGAGAAAAATTAAACCAATAGTTAAAAAGTACTTTCCAAGTATTTTTAAAAAATTCGAAGAGGCTGTTTTTTTACCTAAGCATTCATATTGGAATGAATTGAAGATAAGACTTGAAAATCTTAAAATGAAGAAAAATTTTAACTTAGAGATTTGTATATAGATTTTGATGAAATTTTTAAACTTGACGAGTTTGAAATAATGCTTATAATCAACTGTGGATAAAGTAATATGGTATTCTGGAACCCGTGGAAAGGAAAGACCTTTGAAGATAATATATAAAAATATAGAGTACTTTGTTGATGATATTGTATCCCATAAAATAATAGAAGAGCTTGATACCCAATACCGGTGGGAGGAGTATGTATGCAGATGTGGAGATAAATTTTTCTTTTTAAAAGAGGAAATAACAGGATGGAGGATAGAGGAGTATGAACGAAAAGAATAAAGAGCTTGCAAGGATGTTCTACGAGATTGCAGATGCCCTTGAATTTAAGGGAGAGCTTGCATTTAAAATAAATGCATACCGAAAGGCTGCAAGAGCCCTTGAAGACCTGTCTGAGAATATAGAGGATATACATAAAAGAAATGAACTCAGAAAAATTCCAGGAGTAGGAGAGGGAATTGCAAAGAAAATAAAGGAGTATCTTGAAACAGGGAAAATGAAGAAATATGATGAGGCTCTCCATGGGGTTCCCAAATCACTTCTGGAAATGATGCAAATACAAAACCTGGGTCCCAGAACCTTGGCACTTGCATACGAAAAACTCGGAGTTAAAAATCTCGAAGATTTAAAAAGAGCTATAGAGGATGGCTCCCTTGCAAAACTTGAGGGGATGGGTGAAAAAAAGGTAGAGAATATTAAAAAAGGAATAGAACTTTATGAGATGCATAAAGAGAGAATTCCAATATTTGAGGCATGGGAGATAGTTTCTCATATAATAGAGTATCTTAAAGACCAAGGAATGATAAAGGAGATAGAGAAAGCAGGGTCTCTCCGAAGAATGAAGGAAACCGTAGGAGATATTGATATACTTGCCACCGGAGAAGATGGAGAAAAAATCATAGATTATTTTACCAAATTTAAAAAGGTTTCAAGAGTTCTTGCGGCAGGAGTAACCAAAGGCTCAGTGGAGGTGATGTGGAATGGAGTAATAAGACAGGTGGATTTGAGAATAGTCCCGGAAGACTCTTTTGGTGCAGCACTTCAATATTTTACAGGGTCAAAGGCTCACAACATAAAACTTAGAACAATGGCAAAGGAGAAGGGGCTTAAGATTTCCGAATACGGGGTATTTAAAAAAGAAAAAAAGATAGCAGGAAAAACAGAGGAGGAGGTATACAATACCCTTGGACTACCCTGGATTCCCCCAGAGTTAAGGGAAGATAGGGGAGAGATAGAGGCAGCTCTTCAGGGAAAGCTTCCAAAGTTAATTGAGCAAAAAGATATAAAAGGAGACCTCCATATTCATTCAAAATACAGCGATGGAATTGCAACCATAGAAGAGATAGTTAAAAAAGCAGCAGAACTGGGGTATGAATACATAGGAATATCAGACCATTCTCAGTCTGCAAAATGGGCGGGAGGAATGAACACCGAAGATATTAAAAAGCGACATGAAGAGATAGATAGATTGCAAAAAAAATATCCAAGGATAAAGATTTTCAAAGGAATTGAGGTGGAAATATTACAGGATGGAAGCATAGACTATCCAGTGGATATATTAAGGGAGTTTGATATTGTGATTGCTGCAATTCATATAGGTTTTAGAAAAAATGTTACTATGAGAATAAAAAAGGCACTTGAAAACCCCTATGTTCATATGATTTCCCATCCTACAGGAAGGCTCATCTCTAAGAGAGAAGGGTATGATGTGGATGTGGGAGAGGTTCTTCAAGCTGCTCAGAAATATGGAAAATGGCTTGAACTTAATGCATATCCTGATAGACTGGACCTCTCAGATGTGTATCTGAAAAAAGCAAAGGAGATGGGAATAAAGATAGCAATTAATACAGATGCACACCACCTTGAAGGGATGTTGGATATCTTTTATGGTGTTGGAATGGCAAGGAGGGGCTGGCTTGAAAAAAAGGATGTAATAAATAGTTTCCCTCTGCATGAACTCCTGAAACTTCTTAAGCATGAAAAGTAAAACATTTGAAAAGATAACAAAAAAAATAAGAAAAAGAAATATTTTTAACACAGTTTTCTCCATTCTTTTTTTGTTTTCAGGTATCCTCTTCGGACTGTTTTTCTCGGTTGTCTTTTCAAACATAGGGGTTTTCTATCTTCTAACTGCCCTATCCTTTTCTTTTTTTCTTGTTTTTATTTTAAGAAAAGATAATCTATACAATATAATAAAAGAGGTAAAGAAAAGAAAAAAAGAGTCTTGGGAAAAGCTTATAAATCTTTTTTATTTTTTAACCCCTGAAGCAAGTTCTCTTTACTCTACCTCCCTTTTAGATAAATACATTAAGGATACCGATAGATACTTCAGGAAGGAGGACTTTTCCTTTATTTTAAGAAGGTTTAGATATAAGGCATTTACTATTGCTTTTGTTGTTTCCGGAATTCTCTTTTTAATTATCGCATTTAAAAAGCCCGAGTCTTATATTTTAAGGCATATTTTTTTAAAAAAACCATTGCCCCTAACCTTAAGGATAGAATCAGATAAAAGGATTGTGGAAAAGGGAGAAAACATAAGATTGAAGATAGAAGCAGAGGGAGATTTTATACCCCGGTATGGAAGTTTGGTCTTAGATTATGGTTCCTGGAAGGAGAAAAAAAGGATAAGATTACAGGAAAAAAGGGTGGTGGTGAAGATAAAAGATGATTGTAAAATACTGCTTAAATCATATAATATCGAAAGCAATAAACTCTTTATTCATTTAAAAAAGCCCTTTCTTTTAAAAAAAATAAGTTTTTTCCTTAAGTTTCCTTCTTATACTGGGATTAAAGGATATCGAACTCTTTCCAAGGAGCTTTCGGTTCTTCCTGGAACCCATGTGGAACTGGAGGGTGAAGCATCCTGTATTTTAGATTCAGCCCATGTGGTTTTACCTTCTTTTTATAAGATACCATTAAAGACCTGGGGAAAGAGGTTTAAAGGCGAGTTTAAAATCTTTGAAGAGGGTTCTGGAACGATTAAACTTTTTTCTCAGGATACACTTTCCTATAATTTTACTGTTTCCTTAATTCCAGATGAATTCCCTTTGGTAGAGATTTTGGAGCCCGGAAAGGATATAGATATGCCCTCTGATATGATGATGTTCATGAAGGTTCTGGTCTCAGATGATTATGGAGTTCAGGATGCAGGATTGGTGTTTATAAAGGGGAGGGATACAGTAAGAAAGGTGGGTAAAAAGATTTTTAAAAAAGATGATACTTTAAGCTTTACCATTGATCTTTCATCATTTGGTCTGCTGCCAGGGGATGAGATTTCTTATTTTGCAGTTTGTAGGGATAACGATAGAGTAAAAGGACCGAAACTATCCAGGACCCAGGTTTATAGAATAAGATTTCCCACTGTGGAAGAGATATACAACCAGGCTTTAAAAGAAACATACCAGGCAGAAAGTGAAATAGAGTCCTTGAAAAAGGAGCAAGAGAAAATATCTGCTGAACTGGAGAGGATAATAACAAAATTAAAAAGTGAAGGAAGGCTCTCCTACGAGGAAAAAATGCATCTTGAAAAGATAGTCAAGCATCAAAAGAAAGTTGTAAAAAGCATACGGGAACTAAAGGAAAAAGTAGAAAAGGTTACAAAAAACCTGGAAAACAATGCAGTCTTTGATTTTGAGACCATAAAGACCCTTCGAGAACTCCAAAACATCCTTGAAGAGATACTACCCCAAGAAACAAAAGTTCGGTTAAATGAGATTCTATCAAAAAAGGAGATAACAGAGGAAGACCTCAAGAAACTTAAAGAAATGAAGGAAGAAATTAAAAGAAATCTAAAGATGACTTTGGAAGTGATGAAGAGGTATCTGCAGGAAAAAAGACTGGAGGAGATAGCAAGAAAACTTGCCTATCTTGAAAAAGCAGAAGAAAATGTTTTAAAAGAAAAAGAAATTAAGGAAAAGGAAAGAATTCAAGAAAAGATAGAAGAAGGACTTAAAGAGATAGCAAGGGAACTTGAAGAGATAGCGAAAGAACTTGAAGAAAAAGAAATAAAAGAAGAGATTGAAAAACTCACAACCCAGATAAAAGAGAAAGGATTATCCCAGAGCATAAGAATAAGAAAGGATATGAAAAGAGGGGAAATTTCTAAAAAGATGCTTGAGAATATGAAAAAGATGTTAAAAGAGTGGAAGAAAAAGGCTTCCCAACTGGCCAAAATGCTTAAGGAGAAACGGAGCGAAGAGATAACCCAAAGTTTAATGAAGCTTACAAGAGAACTCATACTTTCCTCAGAGATAGTTGAGGAGGCTATAGAGGAGTTTAAAAGGGGTGATAGGATGGATGCCATGGAGAAGATAGAATCTCTAAGGAGGAGTATGCGGGGGTTTGCGGAGAGACTTGTAAGCCTCGGAGGAAAAAGTTTTAAAATACCGAAAAGGGCAATAAGGAAGATATTTGAAGCGGAAAAGAAAATGGGACAGGCGATAGATGAGTTTGTGAAAGGAAATAAAAGTACGACCCAGGCAATGATCCAAGATGCAAAGAAAAGTATAGATGTCTCTGCATTTTCTCTTCTTCAGGTCTTCAATTGGCTTTGTTCCTCCTGCTCAGGTTCATCCTCAGGAGTGGAGGAATGGCTTGAGGCACTAAATGGTCTTCTTTCTCAACAGATTTCAATAAGTCAGCAATTATCTCTTTTACCCCTTCCTTTACCTTTGGAAGCTCTTTCACCTGAAGAAAAAAGGATGCTTTCTGAGATTTTAGCAAAGCAACAGGAAATAAGAGAAAAACTTGAACAACTTGCTCAGGAGGCAGGGGATATGCCAGGACTTACCGGAAGGCTGGATGGGATAATAGAAGATATGAAAAGGACAGAGGAGGACTTAAAAAAACAGCTCATTCCAAGAGAGGTTGTTGAAAGGCAGGAAAGGATAATAAGAAGGCTTCTTGATGCTCAGAGGAGTGTTTATAAAAGTGAAGAGGAAAGAGGGAAAAGGGTGAGAGAAGTAGGGGAGGAATTTAAAGACCTTACATCGCCTACGCTTCCCGAAGGCAAGGGCGAAAGAAATCTTCTTATTAAAAAAGAGATGATAAGAGCAATGCAGAAGGATTATCCCCCTGAAATAAGGGTCCTATTGAAGGCATACTACGAGAGTATAATAAAAAAGTGATTTTTTTGGTAATTCTTGTTTCCCCAGGGTCATCCTCGGTACTTCTTTCTTACGAAAGAAATCTTCGGGCAGGATTTAGTGAATCGCTACTTTCGAACTATATGTATTATGTGAGGCAGTATCAGGCATACGATAGGGCAATTAAGTTTCTTTCTTCGCTTGAGAAAAAATACCCTTCAAACTCCTTTCTTTATCTTGCACAGGGAGAACTTTATTATCGAAAAAATGAACCCAAAAAGGGGTTTTCTCTTTTTAAAAAAGCATATAAAATAAATAAAAATTCAGCATTTTTTATTGTGAGATTTTATGTATCAGAAGAGATTGAGGATATAATAGATTTTGTTGGGACCCTAAGGAAAGAAAAAGCAAATAAAACTCTTTACTCATATGAGCTTACAAGATTTTTTTTAAAGACTAAGGATTATGAAAGGGCATTTAAGGAGATTGTAAACTATATGAAGATAACAAAGGATGTTGGACCCTATCAGGGAGCTTTAAGAGAGATAGCAGAAAATATTGGAATAGAAAGGGTTGTAAAGGAAATAAAAAGAATAGACGCCTTTGGAATAGAGGATGTACTGTTCATGCTCTATCTCTCAGCCAAGGATTATAAAAAGGCTTTTGAAGTTGCCAAAAAAGATAAAAGGCTTTTAAATATGTTGCTTAAGGAGGTGGAAAAAGAGAAACAGTTTGAGGTAGCAATAGAGGTGGCAGAGGAGATAAAAGATTCCCTAAAAATAGCAGAAATCCTTTTCAAAAAAGGAGAAAAAGAAAAAGCAAAAGAAATTTTAAAAAGAAACCGCTCTTTAGAGGCGAAGATACTGCTTGCAGAGATTGAAAAAGAGGAGTCAAAGGATTATGAAAAGGTCATAAAAATTTATAAGGAGCTGGAAAAAATGGGTTACAAGGAGGCGTATAAAAAGGAGACAGAACTTTATCTGCTTAATTATGATATAAAAAGAGCTAAAAAAACATCGAGGATGATCCCCAGCAATAAAGAGAGACTGTTTTTAGAAAGTCTTATATTTTTCCTGGAAGGGGAAAAAGATTCTTTAAGAAGAAATGTTTCTTTATTTATTCAGAGGTATCCTACTGATAGTGTTTCAAATGACCTTGTGTACTACCTTTCACTTCTTGAGGAGTATCCCCCAGGAATAGAGGATTTCAAAAAAGGGATTGTGCATTACCTTTTTGGAAATCCTTCTTCTGCTCTTTTGCTTTTTAAAAAACTTATGGATAAAGATGATATAAAAGATGATGCATACTTTTATATGGGGAGAGCGTTTGAAAAACTGAAAAGATATGAAGAGGCTGTGGAGGCATATCTTTCTTTATTTAAAGAAAAGAAGGAATCTCCATTCGCTCCTTATTCACTTTATCGGGCAGGGTGGATTCTGAAAGAGGTCTTAAAAGATAGGGAAAAATCCACCCGGACCTTTCTTGAGCTTATAAAAAATTATCCCTCGTCTCCTGAAGCAAATATAGCAAGGAAAAATATATAAAGGGGTCATAGACC
>CAZUTC010000040.1:0-12438 GCA_964623485.1 uncultured bacterium
GAGTAAAGGTCTCTGTTGGTATCTGAAAAGCATATTAACCGAATACTATCTTTCTGTATTAGGTTAAGTTTGAAGAAACCTGTGGTGTCGGAGATAGCGCAGGTTTCTAAATGTTGTTTGTAGAATGCAGTAATTACGATATTTTCATTTTTTGCTTCTCCTTCTATTTTTCCAATAACTGTTTTTATCGGAAGAGTTGTATCTGCAATAAAAAAGAATGAGTAATACCTTAAAACTGGATTCTTTGAGAAATCATAGAGGGTAGGTAAAATAAGGAAAGAAAAAGGAGTTTTTTTATATATGGTATCTTTTACTGTAATTTTTACTTCTTTAATTCCCTTCGTAATTTCTATATAAATATCTTTTATTGAAGAAAGGAAATTGAGTTTTGAACTCAGGGTATCCAAAGGTTCCGAGAATTTGAGTCTTATGTTATAAGGAAAGGAGGTAAACATTGTGGTAGGGCTTATTTTTTCTATTTCAGGAGGAATAGTGTCTCTTTTTGCTATTGCTTTAAAACTTTTCGAAAAAAATGCTTGATTTTTATTTTTATCCTTTACAAATCCCTTTATAGTATATTTTTCTTTTGGATTTAGCGAAGCGGTTATTATTTGTAAAGTGGTATTTTTTTCATTGAAAAAGGCTAAGTTTCTTATTTGAATGTGTTGGGTATCTTTTGTCAAGGAAAAGTTTGAGGGATTTAGGGAGGTTGTATCAAGAGGTTCGTTAAAAAAGATAAGGAGTGTATTATTATAAAGGGGGCGTATTTCCTTTACCCGGGGTGGAAATCTGTCTGGAGATGGGGGAGGGAGTTTTTTAGCACAAAATAATAAAAGAGGAATTAAAAATGATTTCTTCATTTCTTTTTTATTCTTTTTTTGAGTTCTCTTTCAAAACCCGAATCCTTGGGAATATAGTATCTTCTGGTCTTTAGATTTTTGGGTAGATAATTCTGAGAGGAGTCGTCTTCTGCATGGGGATATATATATCCTTTTCCATAACCTATTTTTTTTAAAAGACTTGTAGGCGCATTTCTTAAATGTAAGGGAACAGGTTCTCTTTCTTTTTTTATTACATCTTCTTTTGCTTTTTTTAAAGCTAAGTAAGAGGCATTACTCTTAGGGGCAAGGGAGAGGTATATACATACCTGGGAAAGTATGAGTTCTGCTTCGGGAAGTCCCACAAAATGCACTGCGTCCTTGGCAGCATTTGCCATGAGAAGTGCCATGGGATCTGCGTTTCCTATGTCTTCTGAAGCAAATATCACCATTCTTCTTGCAATAAATAAGGGGTCCTCCCCTGATTCAAGCATTCTCACAAGCCAGTAAAGAGCTGCATCCGCGTCAGACCCTCGCATGCTTTTAATGAAAGCAGATATAAGATTGTAATGTTCTTCTCCCTTTTTGTCGTATAGTAAGAACCTTTTTTGGAGAATTTTTTCTGCTGTTTCAATGGTTACATTCCTTTTCTTATCTTCATTGGGTTCTGTGAGTAAAATACACATTTCAAGGTGATTTAATGCCCTTCTTGCATCCCCATCTGACACGGTAGCAATAAAATCAAGGATTTCATCCTGAACTATTGCATTGTATGAGGAGAGTCCATCCGGATGTTTTAATGCTCTTTTTAATATTTTTTTCAATTCTTTTGTTGATAACTCTTTTAATATAAAAATTCTGCATCTTGAAAGTAAAGGTGGAATAATCTCAAAAGAAGGGTTTTCTGTAGTGGCGCCTATAAATACTATCGTACCATCCTCCACATAAGGTAAGAATGTATCCTGTTGAGACTTATTGAAGTGGTGCAGTTCATCTACAAACAAAATGGTTTTTCTTTGCTTGCTTTTTAATTCATACTCAGCATTTTTTATAATATCCTTTATTTCTTTCACTCCAGAAGTTACTGCACTATATGATAAAAAGTTTGCATCAATACTTTTTGCAATTATATATGCAAGGGTGGTTTTCCCTGTTCCTGGAGGACCCCATAAAATCATAGAACTTATCTCCTTATTTTCTATCATTTTTCTTAAAGGTGTACCCTTACCTATTATATGGTCCTGACCTATAAACTCATCAAGGGTTTGAGGTCTTATCCTATGAGGGAGAGGAGGTTTATAAATTTTTACTGTTTTTTCAAAAAGACTCATAAAATAGTATAATAAAAACTGTAGAATAGTCAAGCAGGATGAAATTTTGACCTTCAAGCAATTTTTATAAAATTTTCATCTCTTTGAAGTGGGATAAAAATTTAAGTATTGTTACTTTGAAACTTATAAATTTACTGTTTTTTTCTAAAAAGGGGATAATTTCTTGACAAATTTTGTTTTTTTATTATAATTTAAAAGCGCTCTATAGACAACACCCCTCCCCTTCCCTGGGCGAAGTTCTCCTTCGCCCAGGGTTTTATTTTTATACTTTTTAAAAAAGTAATTTAGGAGGTAGAAATGAAAAGATTAACTAAAAATTTAATAGAGGAGAGATTAAAATCTTATATTAAAAGTGATGAAGAACTTTTGGAGTGTGGATGGGCAACTAAAGGAGCAACAGGATTTTATTTCATAGGGCTTACAAACAAAAGGGTAATTCTTGAGAGAGTATCCATAAGCTACAAAACGAAAAATACAGAGTTTATAGAGCTTTCTAATATAGAGGCATATCAACCAAAAGCTGGCAGAGGGGACGTTCCTGAGTGGATAAAATGGACGGATTTAAAGATAAGACTCCAAGATATGGGAACTTCTACACTTGTATTAAAACCAAGTCAGGGGAAAACACTGTATTTTCATTTTCCAACTGTAATTGGATTTGGAGATAATAATTCAGCAATTCCTTTTAGAATTGCTCAAAGAATTCATATGATGCATCCGGAAATACCTACAAGGGTTGTGAAGGAGAAAAAAGCTTTAAAAAGAGGGAAAGTATTTCTAATAAGTTTCTTAATTACTTTTGTTCTCTCTCTTATAGGAGTTCCTTTGTTAGCAAAAGCCGCTGGAAATGAAGAGTGGGGAGCAGGATTTATAGGAGGATTAGTGGGGGGTTCAATTATGGGAGGAGTTGTTATAGGGGGAATTATTGCTCTTTTCGCTCCACTTTTTAAATTGATATGGAAAGGAGAATCTTAAAAAGATTAAGGACATGGATATATTACAGCTTACAGAGATCGATTGGGAAAAATATTTTAAGATAGGGGCTCCAAAATGAAAATTCTTCCAGAGATGTAAAAAGATTTAAGAACTATTTTTACCCCATACTTTTTGGATATGTTCTTTGGGGAGTTTTGGGGTAAGAATACTCCCCAGGACTATAAGAATAAACCCCATGATTATTCCTGGTATAAAGCCGTGGATATTAAAGGGCTTTCCAAGAGCCATCCAGATAAGAGCAGTCAAACATCCTCCTATCATTGATAAGGATGCTCCGATTCTTGTAGTTCTTTTCCAGTATATACCAAATAATAAAGGCCATAAGCAGGTAGAAGCAATTACAGCCCATGCAAATGCAGTAAGTACTAAGACAAGTGCAGGAGGTTTAAGAGCTATAACAAGAGATATAATTCCAATGATTACTGTTGCAATTCTTGTAAAAAGTACTGTTTTCTTCTCTTGAAGTTTTATTTTAAAACCATCTTGAAGCAAGTCTTTTATTAAGGCTCCGCTTATTATGATCAAAACTGCTGAGAATGTAGACATTCCTGCTGCAATTACTGCCGCAAGAAATACAGCTCCACCAAATGGGGATAGAACATTTTTTGTAAGAATGGGTATTGCAAGGTCTGGATTTGAAAGATTAGGATAGAGAACTCTTGATATCGCTCCATTGAGATAGGGGAGAAGAGCCATACACCCTCCTAAGGATGCAACTACAGTTCCTATTTTTAGGATTTTGGTGGATTTAATAGAATAGAATCTTACTACAAGCTGAGGCATTCCCCAAACTCCAAAGCTTACAATCAGAGCAAAGGAAACGAGTCCCGCCCATCCCCATACTCCGGGAGTGGATACAAATCCAGGATTCATTGCAGCAAGTTTCAGATTTGCTGTTGAAAGTCCTCCTACTGCTCTTAAAGCTCCAGTTGTAA
Source organism: uncultured bacterium (assembly GCA_964623485.1). Taxonomy (GTDB): domain Bacteria; phylum Hydrothermota; class Tepidihabitantia; order B3-TA06; family CAYQJV01; genus CAZUTC01. Next base: position 4,081 of record CAZUTC010000040.1, read on the forward strand.
GGATTATGAGTCCAAAAAACATTACCCATGCTTGGAAAAAACTGGTCCATACAACCGCAAGATAGCCTCCTATGGCTACATAAAAGAGAATTACAAGACCGGATAGGAGAACCCCGGTAGTATAAGGAATTCCCATAAGTATTTCAAATATATGCCCCATCCCTTTTAGGATGCTTACATTATAAACAACCATAAATATGACAATAACAATTGCAGAGAATATTCTTAGCTCATTTCCTTTATATCGAACAGCAAGGAACCCTGGAACTGTCATAGTGTTGAGTCTTGTAGTGAACTCTCTTATCCTCTTTCCGAGAACAATCCATGCAAGGGTGCAACCTAAAAGTACATTTATTGCTCCAATCCATAGGGTGGACATTCCAAACTTATATCCAAATCCTCCACCTCCTACAATTACCACCGAGGAAAAGTATGCAGCTATGAATGAAAGGGCAGTAACCCATGGACCTATTTTTCTACCTCCTATATAAAAATTTTCCACATCCTTTGATTTTTTAGAGGTAAGAATTCCTATTAAAACAAGAGTCCCTATGTATATTAAAAATACAAGGGGATAAAGCATCTATTTCTCCTTGGTTAGTAAAGCCCAGACTATGGAGACAAGTACACTTGCTCCAGCCACAATCCATGCAGCAAATGTAAGCCATGGGTAGTTAAAGGGACCCATCAAAAGTATGATAAACACAATTTTTTTCATGTCAAATTAAAACTTTCCTATTTAATAAGAAAAACACAACCATGGTAACAAAAAAACTGTTTGCAGGAATGTTATGGAGTTCTATACATCCTTGACTTTTAAAAGACTTTTTATATAATTTGAGCAGAGTCTAAATATGAAGTCAAAAGAAGAGGCTAAACAGGATATAAAGTATAGACCCATAGGGATAATTCATTCTCCTTTTAAGGAACCAAAAGGGACCCCCATACAGCCTAAGGCTGCAGAGGGGATTAAAGGGAAAGTTGAGGTATTTTCAAACTATGTAGAGGGTTTAAAAGATCTGGAAAAATTTTCCCATGTTATATTAATATATCATTTTCACTTATCCAAAAAGTCATCTTTAAAAGTCAAGCCATTTATGGATGAAGAACTACGAGGAGTCTTTTCCACAAGGGCTCCAGGTAGACCAAATCCCATAGGGATTTCAGTTGTGCGTCTTCTTAAGATAGAAAAAAATATACTGTATGTCCAAGATATAGATATTGTAGACGGAACTCCCCTGTTGGATATTAAGCCTTATGTTCCCGAATTTGATGCAAGAGAGGCAAGTAAGATAGGGTGGCTAAAGAAAAATATACATAAACTCCCGCAGTCAAAGGACAATGGAAGATTTGTAAAATGAGGATACTTGCCATAGGATGAACTTCAAGGAGAGGAGTTCTGTCCTGAATCAATAATAATGCTCAGAATTAAACATGCAGATTATAAGTATTGGAAGGAAAGAGGATGCTGGAGAAGAATTATTTTACTTTTTAGCACTTGACTTTATTACAAAAATATTTATAATTTTTTGAAGGAGGAAAGATGAAACTTGAAAATATCTTTAGAGATTTAAAAATAGAGGAAGGAATGTTTTTAAGAAACCTTAGTATATATCCTGTAAGCGATGGAGGAAGTAGTGGATTTTCTGTAAGGACTCTTGATGAAGGGTTGAGTAAGGGTGATGTAAGAGTAAAAGAGCTTTCCTCTTCCAGGGTAGAGGAGATAGAGGTTATAAATGATAGTCCCGATAGACTATTTTTCCTGGATGGAGAGGAGATAATAGGAGCATTGCAGGATAGAATTACAAATACTGCTGCCTTAGTGGAGAGCAGTTCAACCGTTAGGGTTCCTGTAACTTGCATTGAACAGGGGAGATGGGAAGGGAAAAAAGAGTTTAGGGAAAGTTTCCTATCTTCTCATCCAAGACTTAGAGCAATTCTATGTAAAGGAGTTACTGAGTCTTTAAGGAGGAGAAAAAGCTTTAAAGGACCCCAAAAGGAGGTATGGAAGGAGGTTACAAGAAAACTTAATTCATTCAAAATAAGTTCCCGAACTTCTACACTCCATGATGTTTATAAAGGTTTAAGAGATGAGGTAGAAAGGTATATTGAGGAAGCAGAGGGTTTAAGAGGTTTTAATGGATTTATTGCATATGCAGGAGATAAGTTGTTGGGATTTGAGTATTTTTATGATAAGTCAATGTTTGAAAAATTTATTCCAAAACTTTTGAGAGGCTATGCATTGGATGGTCTTGAGATAAGAAAACCTACTCCTCTTAAGTCTTTAGCCAGGATAAAAAATTTTATAGAGGATATTAAAAAGATAGAGACAGAGGATTATCCATCCATTGCTTTGGGAAAAGAGTCCAGATTTATAAAAGGTAACCTTACTGGAAGGATATTTTTATTTGAAGAAAAACCCCTTCAGGCTTCTATTTTTACACTTTCTTGATAAAGGAAAAATTAGGTAAGTATCGAATAATTCAGTGGCTTGGAGGTGGACAGTTTGGGGATGTTTATCTTGTAGAAGATACAATTCTTGAAAAGAAGTTTGCACTTAAGGTTTCAAGAATGAGATTGTCGGATATAGAGATGTTAAAAGAAGAGGCGAGACTTCTTGCGTCCCTTTCTCACCCCAATATAGTGCGATTTTACAACATAGACCAGATTGAAGGGAAGTTTGTAATGGTTCTTGAATATGTGGAGGGTAGTTCCTTAAGGGAGATAATGATGAAAGGGAGAATTCCATATGAAAAGATTGTATGGTATATTCGTTGTATCTTGGATGCTCTTTCCTATGCTCACAGAAAAGGCATAATACACAGAGATTTGAAACCTGAGAATGTTCTTGTATCCAAAGATGAAGTTGTAAAAGTGACAGATTTTGGATTGGGAAAGTTTATAAAAAAGGGGAGTATTTCCGCTTCAGTTGCTGGAACCCCCATCTACATGGCTCCCGAAGCCTGGAAAGGGAAGTTTCTTCCTCAGTCGGATATATTTAGCGTGGGATGCATTTTTTACGAAATGCTAACCCAGAGACCTCCTTTTATTGGTGATAGTCTTGAAGAAATAAGGAAAAAAATTTTCAAAGGGAATCCCACTCCTCCAAGAGTGCTGTTTTCTTCAATTCCAGAAAGAATTGAAAAGATTATTATGGATGCATTAAAAAGTAATCCTTCGGAAAGGATTCCCTCTGCAGATGAGTTTCTTGACAGGATGGAAATAAAGGGAATAAGAATCGTCTTAGGCAAATTAAAGGAAAAAGAGAAAGACACAGGTTTTATGCTTACTCCTCAACAGAGAGAAATCGTAGAATCCAGGGAAAAAAGAGTTCTGGTTACTGGAAGTGCAGGGACAGGTAAAACCACTACTCTTATATACAGAGCATACCATCTTATTCAAAATAAGAAAATACCTCCGGATAAGCTTCTTATACTTGCCTTTACCAGAAAGGCTGTTGAGGATATAAGAAGGAGGCTGGAAGAACTCCTTGGTAGGAATATAAGGAATGCATGGATAGAGACCTTTCATAGTTTTGGGTGGAAGGTGTTGAAAAAAGAGGGAAAGATTTTTGACCTTCCAGAGGAGTTCAGAGTTATAGACCCTCAAAATTACCCAATTGCTCTACGGAAAAAGTATGGTGCAAATAGAACATCATTTTTATTGGAAAGAGTGGCAATACTCAAGTCAAAACTTATTTCAGCAGATATTTTTGAAAAAATAGCAAAGACCCCCCACGAAAAGGAAATCGCGGAATTTTATAAAGAATATACCGATTTTCTTAAGGAAAATGAGTTGTTAGATTATGATGACCTCATATACTATCCTTGCATGTTGCTTTCCAAATATTTTGATAAAAGAAAGGAATGGCAGGAGAAATTTCCAGAGATTCTTGTGGATGAACTACAAGATTTAAACAGGACTCAGTACTATCTTGTAAAACTCCTCACAGGACCTTTTAGCGGACTCTTCTTAACTGGAGATGCTGGGCAAAGCATATATGGATGGAGAGGGGCAAACCCTTTATTCGTCAAAAAAGCTGAAAATGAATTTGCTGGAATGAAGAAGTTTATTTTAACCACGAGTTTCAGACTACCAAAGGAGATAATTCAAATTTCACTCAATCTTTTTAGAAATAGTAAAAAATCGCAGGAACTTCCTGTAGTTTCTTATAAAAAACAGAAGGGAAGAATTGAATTTTATAAGGCAAGAAGCGTAGAAGATGAGGCATCCTTTGTTATTGAAAATATAAAGAAGATAAGAAGGGAAGAGAGAAAAAGATATGCAGATTTTGCAGTGGTGTATCGAGTAAAATCCTATTCCAGAGTTTTTGAAGAAAAATTTTATCAGGCCGGCATTCCTTATAGTATTATAGGAGGAGGTGGATTTTACGAACAAGAGGATGTAATGAAGATGATAGAGTTTTTAGAGGCAATTTTTTATAAAAAAAGAGAGAGAATTCCAGAACTTTCTTCATGGCTTCTTGGGTTAAAAAAAGGAAAGATTTTTCTAAAGGATGGAAGGTTTTTAATCGATCCTAATATAAGGGGAGCAAAAAGAGCGCAGAATTTTTTAAAACTGGTTGAAGAGATTATAGGTGATTCAAGTGTCTTTTCACCATCCGAGATAATGGAAAAACTTATAAAAGAATCGGGTTTTTCTCGAAAAATGAAAAAAGATGCCTCCATTGGGGCAAATATTAAGGAGCTTATAGAATCCTCCCGAAAATTTAAAAAAAATGGAACAGAACTTTTCTTACACCATGTTAATCTTTTACAGGATCTTGAACTTGCAGAATGGGGAAGGGACAGTGTGAAGTTGATGACAGTACATAACGCAAAAGGACTTGAATTTCCGGTGGTTTTTCTTGTTGGCATGATTGAAAACATGTTTCCCCTTGCAAGAACCATCTCCTCTTCTGAAGAGTTAGATGAGGAACGAAGATTGTGTTATGTTGCAATAACAAGAGCCGAAGAGACTCTCTTTATCACATATCCCAAGAAGAGATTTGGTTACTTCACAAGACCTTCCAGATTTTTACTGGATATGCTTGGGATGTGAAGATGATAATTATATCTCCTTTTGAAGGAATTGATGATTCAGTGATAAAAACAGCAGAACAGGCAATAGTAGAGGTCTTGAAGAGTACTCCGATTGTTTATGATAAAAAACTTAAGATACCTAAGGAGGCATACGATGCTGAAAGAAATCAATACAATGTTTATTATTTCTTGGAATCCATGGGAAAGATTTTGAAAAATAAAAAAGATAAGATAATTGGAATTGTTGACGTTGATCTTTATACTCCTGGATTAAACTTTATCTTTGGAGCAGCCAATAGAATAGGAGGGAATTTATGTATAATTTCTATTACCAGATTAAAAGAAGAGTTTTATGGGAAAATCTCAAATGACTCTATTTTTAAAGAAAGAGTTAAGAAGGAGGTGATTCACGAACTGGGACATCTTTTTGGATTAACCCATTGCGAGGACCCTCACTGTGTGATGCATTTTTCAAACAGCCTCTTGGATACGGATGTAAAATCTTATAACTTTTGTAAGAAATGTTTGAAGAAATTGGAGGCTAAAAATTAATTATTTTTTCATTTAGTACCTTTTTTCTGTCTAAGGATAATTTCAAAAAATACACTCCCTTTGAGAGGGAAGAAGGTTTTAATTCTATTTTGTGTTCTCCTTTTGAAAGCCTTAAAAGAAAACTGTATTTTTTTCTTCCCGATATGTCAAATATCTCTATTTTTACATTACTTTTAGAAAAAAGGGTTATGTAGAGGCTACCGTGTTTAAAATCCCAGAAAATGTTTTTTGTTTCTTTTTCTTTTATACCCTCTGGGGAGAGGTATATATTGGGAACTGAGTCATACTGAGTCTTCCATATTTCCACAAGTTCAGTAAGCCCTGTAAAGATGACTTTTCCTTGAGATACAAGGGGATTTAATTTTATGAGTTCCTTTTCAAAATCTGCGATATATTGGTCATTTATCATGTTTTGTGCAACAAATATGGTATAGGTATATATTTTATTGGGTGGAGCTGTGCCATTTTCTATTTCTTCTACAAGTTTATATATTCCCTCAAAAGGATTTTTGTTATATCCTTTTCCTATGTATACTAAATGTTGAGCATCATCGTGTTGGGTAAAGTGATATTTATCTTTTGGTTTCCATATTCCTGATTCATAGCTTTCTTTTCCTTGGTGAAGAAAGGAGGCAGCTCCCCAGAGTATTTTTGGTTTCCAAGTATAGTCGTACCTCCATCCTTTTATAGGGGAGAGGAAATGGTCAAATACACTTGAATCCACAGGATACTGTATAAATCCTCCCACAACATTTGAAGGTTGAACCCCCAAAGAATCAATGAGCTTTGCAACATCTGCGTAGTTGTACTCTGTTTCATGAGCATGAGGGTCAACTTCTGCCTTTATATCTTCCTTCAGCCATCTTACTATATTTTTATTATTGGTGTTTTTGATTACCGAATCTGTATCGAACATCAAGCACGCCACAAGAAACGTCCAGTCTGATTGAAAATTATATTTTACATTATGTTGGGAAAGCATTAAAGCAAATTTTCTTAAATTCTCCCGGTGTAGTAAGTAATAATCTCTATTTTTTGTATAATCTTCATATGCAGAGTTTTTTGGTTCTTCATTATGAGATACAATACTTACATAAACGGGTGTGGTATTGATAACTATCCAGAAAAATATCATGGTTCCTCCTATTCTAAAATCAAAACCTTTTTAATTTGATTTATATTTTTACCTTCTATTTTTAGAAGATATACTCCAGAAGGAACATTATGAATGAGGAGCTTTTTCTTCTTTTGGTTTTTGAATTCTTTTATTTTTCTTCCTGTTATATCAAAAAGAGTTATAGAAATGGGTTTTTTATAAGGAAGGTATAAAACAAAAGAGTTAAACTCTTTTTTTATTATCGATGTAGAAGTTATGTTTTCCTCTTTTATCCCGGTGAGAACATTCTGGAGGTTTTCTTCCCACCTGTTAAAATAAACTCTATCGGAGAGTTCAAGAATTGCTGCAGAAATACTGTATTTATCAGATACTTCCTCAGGTTGTAGAAACTCTATTATATTATAAAGTGTAATATCCTCGTTTGCATTATTATCCTTTGCTTTTAAGTTTTGTTTTGCAACATAGGCAACATAGCAACTGTCTGGCAGGAGTCTTATCCATTGAATCCCTCTTGTATTCCATCCTTGATAATGAAGAACTATATGGGGGTAATCGGGAGTTCCCTGTACATGATCTACTTCGGTACCTATAAGTATTACTTTTAATTCCGGGTTTTTAATAATTACAGAGTCAAACATTTTACTCAGATCTCTTATTTTCCAGAATTCTCTTGCTTCCTCTAAGGATGCAAAGTCAGGACCTAATGGGTCAGGAAGCCCTTTTCCCTTTGCAGCCTTCAATGCTTCGGTAGAATGCACCCATTTTAAATTTCCTTCAAATATTCCTTCTATTGCTCCTAAAGCATAATCGATTCCTTTGTCAAATACATCGTTGGAGTTGAGATCATGGTATAATACACCTTGGTAATGTTTTTTAGGATGTATTGCATCAGGGTCAAATTTTAAATCTCTGTAATCCACATCACATATGATTCCATTCTCTGTGATTCTTCCTGAATAAGGTATATACCTGGGATTTGGTTCTGAGAAACTCCCCAGGTCTACTGTTACAAACTGTTCCCCCGCAGGATTTTCCCATCCTACATACCATGATATCTCTGCTTCATCTCCAAAAAGTCCCAGGGTTACTATTGCAATGTTGCCTCCATTTGAGCTTCCTACTATCCCAACATTTTCATAAAGAGGATTCACTGGTATTAATTCATTAAGATACTTTCCATTCACATCCTTTAGTTTTCCCGTGGCATACTTTATTACATCTCTTAATGCTTTGATACAGTTCATTCCTCTATGGTCGTATATACCATCACTTTCCCTTCCGGTTAAAGGGTCTTTTCCTCCTGGGAACAAAAAACTTATTCCTATGATATCTTCCAATAGAGGAAAGGGATTATTAAGATTTCCTTTGTCGTCTGCACCTGGAATGTATATTCCGATGGGGGCACCGGATTTATATCTTTTTCTTTCTTCTAATGGAGAGTATACTGCTACTGCAATTCTACCTTCTGCACCTTCAGATTGAAGCCATACATCATATCTTTGGAGGGTATTTATTATCCAAAACAAAAGAAAAACCATACCTCCTCCTTTTATTTAACCAAAAGTATTTTCCTTATGTTTTTTAGGTTTTCTATTTCTACAATGATCCATGCATTTTCCAATTTGGGTGGAGCAAAAAGAATAAAAC
>CAZUTC010000040.1:12448-13074 GCA_964623485.1 uncultured bacterium
AGGATAGCTTTTTGGTAATTTTGCATAAAAGTCTCCTTTTTTAAAGGTATTATTTTACTCAAAAAATTAGACACTGCAAATTAAAAAAAGTTTAAAATTCTGCAATTTCTTGACTTTTTTAGTAAAGTATGTAAAATTTTAAAAAGGAGGTAGATATGAGAAAGATAGTTTATTCTCTATTCTGTCTATATCTTTTCTTATGGGAGTACAGAGAAAAGTAGTTTTTGAAATAGCTACTGGTACATGGTGTAGGTACTGTCCTCCTATAGCTACTGCAGTAGAAGAGTTAAAAAAGGAGGTAAACGATACATTGATTGTTGTAGAGTACCATCATACTGATCCTTTTGCCAATGAAGATTCAGAAGAAAGGATAGATTATTATTGGATTTCTGGATATCCTACTACGATGGTGGATGGGATTCAGAAGCTCATAGGAGCTGGATATGCGGATTCCTTACGTTACTATTTTGATAAAAGAAAGGAGATTCCTTCTTCTGCAGAGATAGAAATAGAGCGGGATTTTTCAAAATCCTCCATGACAGGGACTGTTAAAATTAAAGTAAAAAATGTAGAGAATTTTGTATTAAAAGGAAATTTGAGAACAGTAATTACTGAAACTAATATTC
>CAZUTC010000041.1:0-2227 GCA_964623485.1 uncultured bacterium
CCTTCTGGAATAATGCCTGGCTTATAACTCCTGGCATGCAGGAAAAGGGAGACACATTCACAACCGCCTTTACTCCCTGTTTTGCAAATAAAACTGCTCTTCCTATGGTTAAGGGAGTCTCGGTACCAAAATTCACCGGCATATATTTTTCGGTTTCTTTCATTATTTCCTCTATTTCTGGTTCTTCTCTATCCCAGAGGACCGGCTTTGTTATCTCTTTTACTTTATTTTCAATATTTCTTAAGAACCTATTTTTTAAAACAAGAATTAACAATTCAAGAAAGTTCTGAGTTTTCTTTGCCCTCCAGTTGGCTGTGAAGTTTGTATACCAGATCCATTCCGAAACGGGAGATACCCATGCCTCTGCTCCGCAGTTTTCTATACATCTTATTATTTCATCGTTTGCATAAGGGTCATGCCTAACATATATCTCTCCCAAAACTCCTATCAACGGTTTTTTTATGTTTTTAACCTTTATTTTTATAAACTCCTGTATGCTTTTATCCAATGCATCAAACACATTTCCCCTTTCTTCCAATGCTTTTTCTATTCTTATTACTTCATTTAAAAAAACCTCATGGGTTTCGCCTTTTTTAATTTCATAAGGTTTTATTCTGTTTCTGCATTTAAGGAGGGCATCGTAAATAAGGATTGTTCTCCAAAGGAATTTTCTAAGTTCTTGAGGTAAACCCGAATAGGAGTTGTATGAATGAGGAAAAAGAATATTTATATTTTTATATCCATTCCTTTCCAGTATCATCTTATGTAGATGTACATACTGACCAAATCTGCATGGACCAAAGGAGGTGGGCATAAAAAGAGTATGTTTTTTCTCCGGATGTTTTTCTATCTCTTTTAAAAATGTTCCCAAGGTAAGCACACAAGGTAAACATTCTGCTCCCCTTGTTAATCTTTTCCCTTTATTCCATGCCTCTTCATCAGTTAAAGGCAATGCCTTAGCATTGTATCCGAATCTTCTGAAGGTTGCAGCAAAAAGCCTTGCTCCTACTGGATGCATTGAGGGTATCCATATAAGGTGTTTTTTATCCTCCTTGGCGGTCTTTATGGCAAATGAAAAGTGGGTTTTGGTTTTCTCTTCAAACTTATTTATCACATCGTAAAATGCCTCTATCCTTGTTTGAAACACTGCATCCCCTGCATGTTCATCTATTTCAAGAATCAAAAATGGTCTGTTTTTTAAAATTTCCTCTGCATACGATAGTAAAAAAGAGTCAGGACCACAGGAGAAGTTCGTAAGGTAGAGAGGATATAAATTCTTTTTATCCTTTATAAACTCCAGGGTTTTTAGAATCTTTTTGCCATAATTCCAGTACATTTTTTCTTTTAATGGATTATCCCCTAACTCCCATAAAAAGGTTAAAGGTATTACATTTAACCCCAAGTTTGCAATTTTTAAAGGAATTTTAAGGTTTGCCACCCGATTGAATATTGTATACGGTCTTCCTATCAATACTACTGCTTTTTTACCGTCTTTTTCTATCCCCTCCATTACTTTTTTCCCTATTTCTTTGATCTCTTTTTCAAATTTTTTCTGAACCTTAAATGCCTTTCTTAAACTATCTTCAACCCTTTTTTTCTTTATTCCCCATTTTTTAAAATATTCATAAAGAGTTTTTACTGCAGATGAAAAAGAAATAGTAAAATCAAATACCGGAGTTAAAAATTTATCTTTTTTCACACCTCTTAATGAGAATGTCGTTTCTATATAGCCTGGATGAGCCTGAACATAGGGACAGAAGTAGTTATACTCCTTTTCATTTTTATATTTAAAGTTTATTATCCAAGGAAGAAATATATAATCTATTCCTTTTTCTTCCAAAAGCTCCCTCACACTACCGAAAAGTATCTTTACTGGATAACAGAAGTCTGAAGAACAAACCTCTTTTCCCTTACCAACGGTATCCTCATCTAAGGGTTTTGAAAGATATACCTTAAATCCTATCCCTTCAAGAAACGTTTTATAGAATGGAAAAATAGAATAAACCGATAGGGCTCGGGGAACTCCAACAGAGGCAATATAATCATTATTTTTTGTATCAAATCCTTTGAATAGTTTTTCCTCGTATATCTCAAAAAGAGAGAGTTCCTTTAAGTCCCTTCTCTTTTTTTCTTCCGGCTCTCTTCCACACATGAAACCGAATGAGACGGTTTCCTTTCCTATTTGAAGAGAGGTTATCTTACAACGATTTTCACAAAGGGAACAGTG
>CAZUTC010000041.1:2237-12956 GCA_964623485.1 uncultured bacterium
GAGTATAGGAGACTTTAATTTTCTTATTCCATAGGTCAAACCCTTTAAAATTCGTTTTTTTATTTTCTTTTTCTAACTTCTCCTTTGTTAGCGATGCGGTTCCATATGCTCCCATTACATGACAGAAAGGGGATACAACGACTTCTAATCCCAAGACATTTTCAAAGGCAGCGACTAAGGATAGGTTTCTTGCTGTAGCACCTTGGAAAAAAACTCTATCTTTTGGAATATATCTTCTTCCCACTACCTTGTTCAAATAGTTATAAACCACTGAATATGTAGAGGCTGCCATCACCTCTTTTTTGGAGTATCCTTCCCTCAGAAGTCTTTCTATATCCTGTTCCATAAAAACGGTGCATCTTTCTTGGGTTAATGGTGGAGATACCCCCATTATTTCGCTGCTTACCCTTTTAATATCAAATCCCAGTTTTTCTGCCTGTTCTTCAAGGAATGAACCAGTTCCTGCAGCACATACATAGTTTAAGTTACACTCAAAAACATTACCATCTTTTAATCGTATATATTTTGAGTCTTGCCCACCTATTTCAAATATTACTTCTGCTTCAGGAAAAATGGATAATGCTCCCTTTGCATGAGCGGTGATTTCATTTATTATTAAATCTGCTCCAATAAATTTCCCAACCAGCTTTCTTCCTGAACCAGTTGTGCCCGCTCCTTTTATCTCAAAAGTAATACCTTTTCTTTTTTTAAATTCTTTTATTGCATTAAAGATTTTCTGAGTTGCAAGTATGGGGTCCCCCTCCGTTCTTCTGTAAAAATCGGCTATTATTTTATTTTCTTCATCCATTAAAACCGCCTTTGTTGAAGTGGAGCCTATGTCTAATCCAAGATAGAGTCTTCCTAACTCTTTTCTTTTAATTTCATGAATTCTTATCTCAGTGCCATCCTCTTCTTTTTCCTCTTTCGGTTTGAAACTTGGGTATTGAGATTTTTTTAATAATAGAGGAGGATTTCTTTTTTCCATTCTTTGTTTTTTTGAAGCATTTTCTATCTTGATTTTATCAAATATATATTGAGTTAAAAGAGCACTTCCTATAGCTCCATAGAAAATCGAGTCCTCAGAGAATTCAATTTCTGCATTTGCTTTTTTCTTAAAATACTCCATAAAAATTCTGTTTTTTGTAACACCTCCAGTGACAACTGTTTTGCCTTTCAGAATTCTCCCTTTTAAAAGAGTCTGCAGGACTCCGGTAGCCATTCCCCTACACAACCCTATCCATATTTCTTGCTTAGTATATCCTTCCTGTTGTCTGTTGATTAAATCTGTCTTTGCAAAAACCGTGCATCTGCTCGCTATGGTAGGTATATGTTGGGTAGAAAGGCTAAATTTCTCTGTTTCTTCATATGAGAGGTTCAGTCTTTTAAGTTGCTGATCGAAAAATATGCCGGTTCCTGCAGCACATACTGAATTTGTAATTAAATTCTTAAGATTTCCCTCTTCATCAAGTTCAATTAATTTTGAACTCCCAGCCCCTATCTCAATGATATTTTCCGCATCAGGATGAAAGGTCCTTACACCTTTTATTATACACTTTATTTTATCCAAATAAGGAAGATTCTTAAAGTTATTTGGAGGGTTCCCTGTGATACCAAGATAAAAAGGTTTCTCCTCTGCTTCAATCAGGTTTTTAAATAGCTTTATAGGGTCTTCTTTTATGGGATAAATGATCTTTTTACTTAATACCTTATTATTCTCCAACTTCACCACTTTCCAGCTTACGCTTCCTATGTCTATGCCTATTCTTTTCATAAAATGCAAATAATTATAGTTTGATATAAATATAAGTCAATTTTAAAGTTACCTCTGTCTTTTCATAGGGGTTTATTTAAAGAAAATGAATAAATGGAGAGATTTTCTTGACTTTAATTTTAAGTAAGTTATACTTTCCTATGCTTGCTTTTTGGCTTTTATCCTTTTATATTTCTCTATTTTTCTGTTTTTTCTTTTGGGTTCTTGGTATATTTGCCTTTAAGATATGGATGTTTGTGGATGCGCTTCTTAGACCTGAAAAGGATTATCCTCAGAAGGGTCCCTATGTTAAGTTGATATGGACTCTTTTTATACTCTTTGGAAGCATAGTAGGACCTATTACATACCTAATTCTCGTTAAACTCAAGGAGAAGAAGAAATGATGCTCGTTTTATTTTTGGTTTACTCCCAGGGAGAGTTATTGAAAAGGAGTGAGATAGAAATAAAGAGTAAGTGGAGGATGAAAGTTTTTTCTTTGTTCTTGATTTTTGAGGTCTGGAATATTTGTGGAAAGAAAAAAGAAAAAAGGGAATACACATGTTTTTATTATTCCTAACCGGCTGTATATCCTTTGGTGGATGTGTGATGTTTCCGAGTCACTCTATTTATCTCAGAAATTATCCATGCATTCATATTTATTATGAGAAGGGAAAAAATGTCTCTGTAATTTATGGAGTGGAACTCTCATTCAAAAGAACTTATCCCTACTGGTCGCCTGAATTCCAAAATAAAGAGCTTTATTTTGAGGAAAGATACTTAAGACCTTTTATAGGAGTCTCCACCTATCTTTTTAAATTTTATTCTTTTGTTCTTATTGGACTTCATCTTATTCAGATTTCTATCCCAGAACCCGATGAGAACTTTATTGTGAAAGAGATAACTAAAAGCTCCATCATGCATGACTTTTCCTTTGGATTTGGATATAGTTATTCAGTAGCAGACAAAGTATTTTTAAAGTTTTTTGGAATTCTTTCCATAATAAGAGCGAAGGTAAATTCTCAGAAAGAGATAATGCTCGATGGAATAGGTTCTGGAATAAGTATAGAAATGAAATTATAGGGGGAAGGTATGAGGAGCATTTTATTTTTTATTCCTTTTGTCCTTTTTGCGGATGGTGGAGTAATTCCACCGGAAGAGCATATAGAAAGTTATGCTCAGGTTGCTTTTATAAAATACGAGGAAGGAAGGGAGGAACTTTATATAGTTAATAAACATGCTGAATACAGGGGAACACTTGCATGGGTAGTCCCCTTTTCTTCAAAACCAACTGTGGACACCTTTAACCTACAACTGTTTGATGAGCTTTATGAACTTTCAAAACCCCTACGAGAGAGTTATGGGTATGGGTGTGGACCTTTCCTAAAAGATTATAATTCAGAGAGTCTAAAGGAAGACATAGGTAAAACAGATATAAAAATAATTGAAACAGGAGAACTACCTGGACTTGAGTATATAATCATATATGCAGAAAGAGAAGATACCTTAAAGTCTTGGCTTTTAAAAAATGGATTTAATGTTGGGAATGAAGTTTCTTCTATCTTTAGATTCTATATAGAAAAAGAGTGGAAATTCTTCTTTGTGGCGAAAAGAAAGTCAGATTACTCTAATGTACTGGGTGTAAAGTTCAGGTTTGAGACAGATACCCCTTTATATCCTATGAAGCTTACCTCCATTAATTTTGATACCGGAGATTATGAACTTTATCTTTATATTGCAGCAAAACACAAAATGCTTGTTGAGGATGCAGAACTTAAATACGCCAATAATATAGATGAAAGGGAAATGGAAGAGATAAAAAAGAATTATCCTTATCTTGCAGATAATCTTGAACATCCTCTTTTTATAACAAAGATATATAAAAAATACAATTCAAAACAGGAGATGGAAGATATACAACTGCTTTTAGCTCCGGATGATTCAGAGTACCGAGAGATAGAGGATTACGGGAGTATTGATATTTTCTTTTTACTTGGTGTTGCTTTTATTGCAGGAGTTTATGTAAAGAAAAGAACCGAATAGAGAAGTATTTTTCTTGACTTTGGTTTTTAAAAAGTTATACTTTTCTATGCCTGCTTTTTTATTTTTATCCTTTTATATTTCTCTATTTTTCTGTTTTTTCTTTTGGGTTCTTGGTATATTTGCCTTTAAGATATGGATGTTTGTGGATGCGCTTCTTAGACCTGAAAAGGATTATCCTCAGAAGGGTCCCTATGTTAAGTTGATATGGACTCTTTTTATACTCTTTGGAAGCATAGTAGGACCTATTACATACCTAATTCTCGTTAAACTCAAGGAGAAGAAGAAATGATACTTATTTTATTTTTGCTTTTTTCGGAAAGAGATTTATTAAAAAGAGCAGAGTATTCTTTTAAAATAGAGTCTTTTTATCAGGAAAGAGACTACGATGTTTTGCATTATAATATTTTGCTTTCCGAAATAGATTCTGAGAATAAAAGCATCCAAGGTGTTACAGAGATAAAGATAAAAAGTAAGAAAAACGACTTGAATGAAATAGTTCTTCATCTTGCATATCTTTCAGCAGACAGTGTGAAAACAGATAATGCTTCCTTAAGTTATACTCAGGAAGGTGATTCAATTTTAATAGAGCTTGATCCTCCCAAAGACTTTTCCGAGCTTTTTTACATAAGTGTGTTTTATCATGGTAATCCAGCTCATGAAGCATGGGGAGGATTTTGGTTTACACCAAGGACTATTTATACCTTAGGGGTAGGACTTTACACCACTCCTCCTTCCATGGGAAGATACTGGTTTGCATGCCTGGATGAACCTCATGACAAAGCAACTGCAGATATGTATATCACAGTGGAGCCTGATAAAATTGTTGTGTCCAATGGAGAACTGGTGGAGATAATAGAGGAACCGAATGGGAAAAGGACATTTCATTGGAGAGAGAATTTCCCGGTATCCACCTATCTTCTTTCCATTGCAATTTCGGATTATGTTGTTGTTCCTGATTCATTTTATGAATGGATATATCATTATGTATATCCAGAGGATACTTCAAAGGCTTATATCTCCTTTAAAAATGTGCATCATATGATGGACGCCTTTACTACCCTTTTTTCTCCCTATCATTTTGAAAAATTTTCTTTTGTTGCAACTCCAAAGGGAGATATGGAACATGTGACAGCAGTTTCTCACCGCAGAGACCTGATAAATGGTACCAATAAGTATGACTGGATTCTTGCCCATGAACTTTCTCATCAATGGTGGGGAAACTGGGTTACCATAAAGGACTGGAGAGATATATGGTTGAATGAAGGTTTTGCAACCTACTGTGAGGCTCTTTATGAAGAATATAGGAACGGGGTTCGGGGATATCAAGAGTATATGAAGGAAATAATGGATTATTATTTAAAAAGTGGAGAGCTTTTCCCTATATATGACCCTCAAAAAATGTGGGGTGCCACTACCTATGAAAAAGGAGCATCAGTACTCCATATGTTAAGATATTTGGTGGGAGATAGTCTATTCTTTGAAATTTTTAAAAAATATGGAGAGAGTTTTGGATTTAAGAATGTAACAACCAATGATTTTCAACACATCGCAGAAGAGGTTTTAGAAAAAGACCTGGACTGGTTTTTTAATCAATGGGTGTATGACTGGGGATATCCCATTTTTGAATACGGTTGGGAGAAGGAAAAAAATCTTGTAAGACTCAAAATAAAACAGGTGCAGGAGGTAGGACCTGTTTTCAAGATGCCTGTGGAACTACTTTTTAAAACTGCCCAAGAAGATACTCTTATAAAGATATGGGTGGATAAAAGTGTAGAGAAGTTTGAATTTAATCTATCATTTGAACCTGATAGTCTCATTTTTGATCCCCACAACTGGATATTGAAGAAGATAAAGGAGGTTCCATATGGTATAAAAGAGGAAAAAAAAGAAAATATTACAGTAAATCCATTTATTCCCGAGATAAAACTTAATTTAATTTCTAAAGAAAAGATAAATATCTCAATCTATGATGCTTCAGGTAAGAAGATAATCACTTTGCTTAATGAACCAATAACAGGTTATAAAAGAGTAAAATGGGACAAAAGAGATTCTCAAGGTAAAAGATGTGGTGCTGGGATTTATTTTTTAAAAATCAAAAGAAAAAATTCTGAAAGGATTTTAAAACTGGTATTGATATATTAGAGAATTATTTACGGCGTTTTAATTGACATCTTTATATTTTTGGTTATACTTATTTGCACTCCCCGGTAGCTCAGTCGGTAGAGCGGGTGGCTGTTAACCACTAGGTCGGGGGTTCGAGTCCCTCCCGGGGAGCTGCTTTAATGGCTGTTTCAAACTCATTCAAAGTCTCCTTCCGACTTATCCGCACAAGGGAGTTGGCATCCTATGGTTATATTAGGATAAGAGGTTGAAGCTTTCTTTTTATGCAAGGAGCGGTGAATTTCCTCCTTTACGATACCTTTTGAACGGGCGGGTAAAGAATAAACTCGCGACCAAAATGTTATAGAATTCTACAAGCCCTTGACATTTAAGAGATTTTGCATATAATGTTAGTGTATGCTAACAATGATTGGTTTAACTAAAGGAGGCAGCGGTGATGGCCTTGACGCCAAGCCTTGAGGACTATTTAGAGGCGGTATGGGTGATAGGTCAGAAAAAGAAGGTGGTCAGAATCAAGGATATTGTAAAACACTTGGGTGTAAAAGCGGCCTCAGTAATCGGTGCTATGAAGATACTGGCTGATCGAGGTCTGGTAGTCCATGAGCGGTATGGTTATGTTGATCTTACCGATAAGGGTGTCGGGATTGCCAAGGATATTTATCACAGGCATAAGGTCTTGACCAAATTCTTCCACGAGATCTTGGGTGTCGATTTAGAGACAGCAACAAAGGATGCCTGCAAGATTGAGCATTATATTGATAAGAAGACCCTTGAGAGAATCGTGAAATTTATCGAGTTCATAGAGACCTCACCGGATGAAGAGCCGTTGTGGCTTAGCCACTTCTATCATTTTCTGAAAACGGGCAAGAGGCCAGAATCTTGTAGTAAGAGATGGAAAAGCGGAGGTAAGATGAAGCAGATCACAACGCTCAACAAGCTCAAGGTAGGACAGAAGGGAAAAGTGGTAAAGATCTTAACCTCAGAGGTAAAGAGGAAACTCCTTGATATGGGAATTGTCCCCGGTGTTGAGATCAAGGTGGAGAAAACTGCTCCCCTTGGTGATCCGGTGGATATATTAGTTAAGGGTTATCATCTTTCATTGCGGAAAGAGGAAGCATCAGCAATTACGATCGAGGTAATCGAGTGAATGTTACCGCTCAGTGCAGTAGAACCGGGAAGGAGGGTGGAAATAGTAGAGATAAGAACGGGTTGAGGCCTCATAACGAGATTGGCTAATATGGATTTTATCCCGGAACAACAATGAATGTAATTTCCAATATTGGAAGAAGTCCTCTGATCATCGCCAGAGAGGGGATAAGGCTTGGGCTTGGATTTGGCATGGCCAATAAGATATGGGTAAGGATCCTGCGATGAAGAGAATCAGGATCGCGCTGGCTGGAAATCCAAACTCTGGGAAGACCACGGTTTTCAACAGTCTTACTGGATCTCATCAGCATGTTGGGAACTGGCCCGGTGTGACCGTCGAACGAAAAGAGGGTAAATTTAGGTATGGTGGTTGTGAAGTCGATGTTGTAGATTTACCGGGAATATATAGTTTGACCGCCTATTCCTTAGATGAGCGGATCGCCCGGGATTTCTTGATCAAAGAAACTCCGGATGTTGTGGTGGCAGTTATCGATGCCTCTAACCTCGAGCGAAATCTCTATTTAGTAGCTCAACTTCTTGAGCTAAGAGTGAATGTTATTCTCGACCTTAACATGATGGATCTTGTTGAGGCTAAAGGGACCAGCATCGATACCGAAAAGCTCTCCCGTGTTCTCGGCATTCCGGTAGTAAAGACCGTTGCCAATAGAGGAGATGGTATCGAGGATTTGAAAAAGGCGATCGTCACTTCACCCAAGAAGCCCAGTCCGTTTCAGATCGATTATGGCCCGGATATCGAAGCCGCAATTGAACGTTTATCAGATACCTTAAAGAATAAAGACCTGCCAAAAGAATATCCTCTGCGCTGGCTCATCGTAAAACTTCTGGAAGGGGATGCTGAGATATTAGAGAAAATCAAAAAACTACCCGAGGGAAGCGAGATCGAGGAGGCAGTTTTAAAGACAACAGCCAGTTTGGAGAGACATCTCGGTTACGACCTTGAGACCGCGATGGTTGAAAGGAGATACGGTTTTTTAAAGGGGCTGGTAAGGGAATGCAGCGAGAAGAGATTGGGCATTGAGGGCAAGCTTGAGCTCTCGGATCGGATCGACAGCGTGGTGACCAACAAATTTTTGGGAATACCGATCTTTTTGGCCATGATGTGGCTTACCTTTCAGTTCGTATTCACTCTCGGAGCACCGCTGGCCGATCTCATCGACTCCTTTTTTGGATGGTTGGGAACGGCAGTAGCGAGTGGACTGACCACACTCAATGCTCCGGGATGGCTCTCTTCATTGGTCTCAGATGGCATCATCGCTGGGGTAGGTTCGGTCTTGATATTCTTGCCCAATATTATGCTTCTCTTTCTGGCCATCGCGATCCTTGAGGACTCCGGCTATATGGCCAGGGCAGCCTTTGTTATGGATCGATTTATGCACACCTTGGGACTCCATGGAAAATCATTCATCCCCCTCATCTTGGGCTTTGGTTGTAACATCCCGGGAATCATGGCGACCAGAACCTTGGAATCCGAGAAGGATCGGATCTTGACGATCCTGGTCAATCCTCTGATGTCCTGTTCAGCAAGACTCCCAATCTATACCCTGTTCGCTGGTGCCTTCTTTTCAAAAAATCAGGGCTCAATCATCTTCTCACTTTATCTTTTGGGAATCATTTTGGCAGTCGTCGTTGCAAGGATCTTTAAGACCATCTTCTTCAGGCACGAGGTCGCACCCCTGATCATGGAGTTACCGCCCTATCGACTGCCAACAATAAAAGGGGTAATCATCCACATGTGGGAGCGGGGCAGTCTATTCTTAAAAAAAGCCGGGACCATAATCTTTGCCGGAGTAATCCTGATCTGGCTTCTGGCATCTCTGCCGCCCGGTGTGGAGTATGCGTCGCAAGAGAGCCTGATCGGTAAATTGGGATCATTGATTGCGCCTCTCCTCTCTCCGGCCGGGTTTGGCTTCTGGCAAGCCGGGGTAGCATTATTATTCGGGGTAATGGCCAAGGAAGTTGTTGTCAGCACCCTCGGAACCCTCTATGGGGTTGAAGAAGTTGGCTTAAGAACCGCGCTTTTGCAACACTTTACCCCGCTTTCTGCATACGCCTTTATGGTCATGTCCCTAATCTATATCCCATGCATTGCGGCGATAGCAACAATAAAGAGAGAGACGAACTGGAAATGGACCGGTCTCGCCATCGGTTACTCTCTTGCCTTAGGATGGGTTGTTGCAGTGGTTATCTATCAGATCGGAGGGCTTTTTTGAAAAAAATTTTTTTTACCCAAAATATAGGCTCTCCTAAAAAAGTTAGGAAAATTCAACAAAAGGAGGAAAGATGAAAAACTATGCATTGGTTATGGTTTTGGGAGGCATTCTCCTCTTTTCAGTTGTTGGAGATGTCTTTGCAGAAGAGACTGTGGGCTGTCCTCATGATGTGGGCAAGGGCAAATTCAAGGTTCGGAGCAGAGTAGTATATATCCATGCCCAAAAATGTTATTCTGATGAAGTGTGGAAAGCGCTCCACGCGGGTTCGCCATACTCTTTAGATTATGACAAAATGGTGGATTTGCCCGATGGCTGGCACTTGAAGAAGACAAGAATTGCTATGGGATTGGAGTATGGGGTCATTGATAGGTTAAGTGTGGGAGTCTTTATCCCGTATGTGGTGAAAGATCTAAAGAGGCAGGTCTGGTCGAAACAAACGAATAAAACTGTATGGAAGGAAGTCAAGGATGACGGGCTTGAAGCTCTCTGGCTCTCAGCCAAATATCTGATATATTCAAAATCACCCGGCTTGTTGGGTTTTGATTGGGAGGATGGCCTTTTCCTTGCCTTGGCTTACAAGCCTTCTATCAGTTCGGATGAGAAGATAAAAAATGGTATAGGAAGCGGAACAAATGATTTCAAAGTTGTGATTCTCTCTCATCCTCACTTTACCGAAAACTTCTTCCTGTGTGGCGATGTATGGTATCAATACAGGGGAAAAGTTAAAGAGATAGATGGCTTTTCCAAGTCGGGCTGGGAGCTGGGAGATAAATTTGCATATCGCCTCTTTCTCGGGTATGAGTTTGAAAAATTCGCCATAGTCGGTGGTCCACAGGGTTGGATTGCCGGAAGTAACAAAGATAAAGACGGAAAAGAACTTGAAGACAGTAATATGTATTCTCATGGAATAGTAGTAAAGTTCCGTTGGCAACCATTTGGGGATGAGGAGGCAGGTTCCATAGACCTTGGTATAAGGATACTTTATGCGAATAAGACTGCCTTTGCTCCTGCTTTTATGCCGGCTATTTGTGGCAGAATAAAATTCCGATGAAAGAATATGGCGAACAGCGTATAACATTTTGTTTGTGGCTTCGCATACTTCCAATCCGTTATATGAAGCCGTGCTACGGGCGATTATTAAGAAAACTTTATAAAATTTAATAACTGTGAAAGGAGGTGAAAAATGGAAAATGCTTGAAATTTTAAAGATAAGTCATTATAACTTAATAAAGAGAAAGGAGGTGAAGGATGTTTAAGAGAATGATTATGATTGTAACATTTGTAGTGTTTGGCTTCTTCTGGGGGTGCGAACGCAAATCCCCACCCCCTGAAGTAATTGAGTTCATGGTAGATGCCTCAAGTTATGAAGGTTGGGTATATTTTAGTTTTGAGAAAGGTGATACCGTTAGACCTTCTGACCCTGAAAACTCT
>CAZUTC010000042.1:0-12651 GCA_964623485.1 uncultured bacterium
AGGGGAATAAAGATTTCTCCTTATACAATAAGGAATATTTTGAGAAGAGCAGGGTATAGAGGGAAGAAAAAGCCAAGAAGGGGCTTTTATCCGGTTCATTGGGTCTGGGGATATAGAACTTCCTTACAGCAGGGAGCTTACTTTGACGAATGGTCTTGCCTTTATGATTCTGGTAACATTATGGTTAAGGAGATTGGGTATTAAAGATGAGATTTGCTGGCAAAGAGATTGGGGGAGGCTCAAATCCTGAAGAATATAATGAGATAAAGGATGAGAAAGATTTTCTGAGTAAAGCCCAGGCATGGCAATATGTTTATAATGTTAAAAGACCTCATTTTGGTGAAGGTATGAACGGAAAGACACGCGTAGAAAAGTTGAGTAAAATACTCTTAAACGAAAAGTTCGCGATGTTTCCGGGGTATTATATTAGATGAGGTAAATTCGGATATAATTACTTCATGGGAGGGGCAACAAACTCCCGGCCTATGACAAATTTTAGAAATCCTCAATTGAAAAATTTCAACAGGTGAGATATTTACATCTGGTTTTATTATTGCTCTCTGTGAATGGTCTCAAGGAAACGATTTCTCAAAAATATACTTCAACTTCAAGCGACTCTCTCTGCATCTCACAGGAAAGAAAACCACTTGTAACAATTATCCTTTGCTCAGGATACTTTTCCTTATCATGTTTATATCACAGACAACCACATCAAATCTTTTATCTTCAATATCTTTTAAAAATCTTTCTACTTTTGGATTTACCTCCCCATACTCCCTTAAAAATGTTTCCAGATATACAAAAATTAAGGGTAGGATTCCATGAAATATATTTAACTAAAATTTATTCTTTATCATCTTCCTAATACACTATTGAAAAGATATAACTATCTTACCTACGTATCTTATTTACCCTCTTAAATTTTCTTTTTGATCCAAATAATTTCTCTCTTAAATAAAATAGAGTCATTAAAAGAATCTTATGTAAGTCCGAAATATATAGAATTTTGGGTTAATTCATAAGTTACTTATAGGGGTTATATAATCAAACATTTCAAAAAGATGTAAAAATTTTTTAACCTTTAAAAAAACTTGACAAAAAGTGGTATTCTTTTATAATTTCAGAGGTGCGGACGTAGCTCACCCGGCAGAGCGCGAGCTTCCCAAGCTCGAGGTAGCGGGTTCGAGTCCCGTCGTCCGCTCTTATGATTATACTTTTGTTTTTACAGCTTATGGATGTAAGTTTTAACTGGGAGACCATGTGTTTTGAATTTTACGCTTCTCCTTCTATACTTGAGGATAGCTCAATGATGCCGGTGTTAAAGAAAAATATCCTTGCTAAAGCAGATTCTATAAGATTTAACGGAGATTATTCTCTTGGTGAGGTACTAAGAAACAATGAAAACATATTAGGGGTTTTCGAGTTTCTCTTGCTTCATCCCAAGATAGTCTCTTCCAAATTTACAACTTCAGGAGAGGTAGAGAATCTTTATGAGATTGAAGTAAAGGATATAGTATATGATGAGCTAATACCCTCAGGGGCTGGAAGAGGATTTTTAAGGACTCCTGAAAAACCCTCATTTCAAGATACCATCAGTTTTAAAATACCCTATACCGGACTTTTAGTGGATGCAAGAGGTATAGGATTTGTTCCCTCTTTTTATCCGAGATTGTTAAATGAAAAGGAGGAGGTTGTTTATGGAGTGGAGTATGTTTTTTTGCCGTCCTTAAAAAAAGAAGGATTTGTGAGTTATTCATTTAATATCTTTGACCCTGCTGTAATTAAAAGGGTTGGGCTTAATCCTTTAAGAATTATACCTCTACGTGCATCCGGCTCCAATCTTGTTATATCCAATGAGGATGCTATTAAGATAATTTCCTCTCCGGTGCTCTCCAGGTGGCTTAGAGACTGTAGAATAGTTATTGTAATAGAGCCTCCTGCTCGTAGATAATCTAATAAAAAAAGTTAAAAAAACCATAGAGAAGTATGGAATGCTTTCAAAAGGAGATAAAGTATTGGTGGCTTACTCTGGAGGACCGGATTCCACATTTCTTCTTCACGCATTAATGAGTTTAAAAGAGTATTTTAAATTAAAAGAGCTCTCTGTATTTTATCTAAACCATATGTTACGCGGAGAAGAGTCTAAAAAGGAAGAGGAATTTGTAAAAGAAAGAACGCAAGAGATGGGAATAAATTTAATTGTAAAAAGATGCGATATAAAAAAATATGCAGAAAGAGAAAAAACCTCTATTGAAACAACTGCAAGAAAAATAAGATACTTGTTTTATAAAAAAATAAAAGAAGAACACGGCTTTACAAAGGTTGCCCTCGGACATACTTTTTCTGACTCCTTTGAATGGTTCTTGTTGTCCCTTCTTAGAGGAAAGGCAATTCCTATCCTCACTGGAATCCCACCAGTAAACGAGTTTTATATAAGACCTCTTATATCACTGGAAAGAGAAGAGATAATAGAGTTTCTGCGTGATAAGAAAATCCCGTTTTTTGAAGACAGTTCAAATCTTGACACCAAGATACCCAGAAACTATATGAGAAACCTCATTCTTCCACACTTTAAAAAATTGAACATCTCATTTTTAAAAACCATGCAACCTGTATTTTCCTTGGGTGAGGTTGTAAGAAAGCACTTTGAGTCTCCAGAGGTTAAAAAAATTTGGAAATTAAATGAGGATTTCTGGCTTGACTTTTACGAATTTTTGAATTATAATCCTTTGAAAAGATTTTTTGTTTTAAAAAGGATAAAAAGTGATATAGGGAGTAGAGAGATAATGATGGTGGAAGATATGCTTTCAAAAAATTGTAACATGAAGATAAACTTTAATAAAGAGGAGGGAGTGGAAAGAAGTTATGGATGGCTTATTTTTTTAAAGGGTCCCGCTCCTCGCCTTTCTCTCAAAAAACTTGAAGAAGGAGAAAGCGTGGAGATAGAGGGGCTTAAATGGAGAATAGAGTGTAAAAGAGAAAAAAATATTTTTTATGACCCTAAAAATTGGAGAGTTTATTTTGACAGGAGCTTTCTAAAGTTTCCTGTCAAAATAAGAGGAAGAAAGGACGGTGATAGAATGGTTTGCTTAGGTATGAAGGGAAGTAAAAAGGTGAAGGAGATATTTATAGAAAAAAAGATTCCAAAAAGATTAAGGGAGCTTTGGCCTTTGGTGATTTCAGAAGAAAAGATAATATGGATTCCTGGACTTGCAAGGTCTTCTTATGGTATTGTTTCTTCCAATACCAAAGAGATTATAAGAATGGAGGTGATAAGGAATGGAGAAGCGTTCCCAATCTAATATTTTAAAACCTCTTCTTTTTTGGGTGTTTGTATTCCTTGTTGTATGGGGTTTTTACTTCGTATTTTTGAGACAAGCAGAAGAGCATGAAGTCTCATATACCCTCTTTACAGAACAACTTGAAAGGTCAAACATAGAGTCGGTTACCATTACTGAAAAAGAGATAACCGGAAGTTTTAAAAAACCTGTTGTAACGGAGAAAGGTAATCCAGTGGAAAGATTCAAGACCTTTGTTCCCTTTGAAGACCCAGGGCTTGTTAACAGGCTTATTGCAGCAGGGGTTAAAGTAATAGCAAAGCCGAAATCCCCATGGCTTGGAATTATTGTAAATATAATCCCATGGTTATTACTTCTGGGATTATGGTTTCTGCTTATTAGGCAGACCCAGCATGGTGCCACAAGGGCATTTGATTTTGGAAAGAGCAAGGTAAAGATACTTACCGAAAAAAAACCTGATGTAACATTCAAGGATGTGGCAGGTTTGGATGAGGCAAAGGAAGAACTTAAAGAGACTATAGAGTTTTTGAAATCCCCAAAGAAGTTTGTAAGACTGGGAGGTAAGATTCCAAAGGGAGTCCTGCTTGTAGGACCTCCTGGAACAGGAAAGACCCTTCTTGCAAGGGCAGTGGCAGGGGAGGCAGGAGTTCCGTTCCTTTCAATCTCAGGCTCTAACTTTGTGGAACTGTTTGTGGGTGTTGGTGCAGCAAGAGTAAGAGACCTATTTGAACAAGCCAAAAGGTATGCCCCCTGTATAATTTTTATAGATGAGATAGATGCTGTGGGAAGAATGAGAGGCGCAGGATTAGGAGGAGGACATGATGAAAGGGAACAAACATTAAATCAGCTACTTGTAGAAATGGACGGGTTTGAAAGCGCGGTAGGGATAATAATAATGGCTGCCACAAACAGGCCCGACATCCTTGACCCTGCACTCCTGAGACCAGGAAGATTTGATAGGAAAGTAATTCTCGATAGACCCGACATTAAAGGAAGGGAAGAAATTCTAAAGGTTCATACCAGGAACATTCCCCTTGCAGATGATGTTGACCTTTCAGTTCTTGCAAGAGGAACCCCAGGATTTACTGGAGCAGACCTTGCCAATATGGTGAATGAAGCAGCACTGCTGGCTGCAAGACGAAATAGAAATAAAGTTACAATGCAGGATTTTGAAGATGCAAAGGACAAGGTACTCATGGGCACCGAGCGAAGAAGTCTTTTACTTTCAGATAGAGACAAAAAAAGAACCGCATATCATGAAGCAGGACATGCACTTGTTTCAAAGCTCATACCAGGGCTTGACCCAATCCATAAGGTTACCATAATTCCAAGAGGTATGGCTCTGGGTATCACCCAGTCACTTCCCATAGATGATAGGAAGATATATTCTAAAACATACTGTGAAAATCAAATCGCATTTATGCTTGGAGGAAGAGTGGCAGAAGAGATAATTTTTGGGGATCTCTCAACAGGAGCAGCAAACGACTTGGATAAGGCAACTGAACTTGCACGGAGAATGGTCTGCGAATGGGGAATGAGTGAGAAGCTCGGTCCGGTAGTTTTTGGAAAAGTGGAAAGGGAAATCTTCTTAGGAAGGGACCTTGGACTGCAAAGATACTACAGTGAAAAGACAGCCCAACTAATAGATGCTGAGATAAGAAATATAATAGAAACCCAGCATAAAAGAGTAAAGGACCTCCTTCTGAAAAATAAAAAAATCCTTAATAAGGTTGCAAAAAACCTGCTGGAAAAAGAAATCCTCACCGGTGAAGAAATAGATAAAATTATACAGAAAAAGTGAAAAGAAAAAGAATAGAGGAGATTGTAAGAGAGTTTCTTGTTCTCATAGGGGAAAATCCAGAAAGAAAAGGCTTGAAACAAACACCAAGGCTTGTTGCAGAGTTCGTAGAGGAAATTTTCTTAAAGAAAAAGGAACCAAAAGATATTTTAAAAAAATACTATGCCGAACATCATGAGGGAATAATTGGAATAAAGGATATACCATTCTACTCCTTTTGTGAACACCATCTTCTTCCCTTTTTTGGAAAGGTAGGAATTGCTTATATTCCAAAGGAAAATATTGTGGCAGGCTTTGGAGATGTGGTGAGTCTTGTTCAGGTGCTCTCAAGAAGACTCCAATTACAGGAAAGACTTACCAAGGATATAGCGGATATCTTCACCCAAGTGATCTCTCCTCAGGGTATGCTCGTGAAAATAGAGGCAGAGCATCTATGTGTTTTGATGCAGAAAGAGAAAAAGGAAAGAGTAAAGACGGTCACATATGCATGGAGAGGCGTAATGAAGGATGAAAAAATAAGAAAAGAAGCCTTACAGCTGTTGAAATGAGACTTCTATTCCCCCATAATGATAAGGAAAGAAGAAAAGAACTTGAAAAAATAGGAGTGAGTAAGGAAGCCTTGGATATTCTTTTAAAAAAATGGAGATTTTTATCCCTCAAAATAGAAGGCTTGACTCCAGGGGAGGCAAACATACTTAAACAGCTTGCCCTTGAGATTGGAGCAGATGTAGCAACACACAGAAATGCCATAACCGGGAAAAAAGAAAAGGTTGATGTCCTGTTCCTTGGTACCGAAAGAGAGCTTGAAAAACTGCTCTTGAGGCTGGACAGTCAACCGTTTAATCTTAAAAGCCTTTCAAAAAAAGTAAAAAATTTCCTTTCTCAAAAAGCTCTTATATGGAGGATAAAAGAAAAAGAGATAGACCTTTCTAAAAAATTTCTAATAATGGGGGTACTCAATATAACTCCGGACTCATTTTATGATGGAGGAAAGTATCTTGATAAGGAAAGAGCCATAAAAAGAGCAGAGGAATTTATAGAAGAGGGAGTGGATATAATAGATATAGGGGCAGAGTCCACAAGACCCGGTGCAGAACCAGTACCAATGGAAGAGGAGCTCAAGAGGGTTCTTCCAGTACTCAAAGAAATAAGAAGGAGATTTGATGGATTCCTCTCGGTGGATACCTATAAGCCCCAGGTAGCAAAGGAGGTAGCCGAAGAGGGAGCGGATATAATAAATGATACATCCGGAGCAAAAAATCTAAAAGGAATGGCAGATATTATCAAAAGATATAAAACAGGGTATGTGTTGATGCACATAAAAGGGACCCCTAAAACGATGCAAAAGAATCCTTCCTACGAGGATGTGGTGGAGGAAGTATACAGATTTTTTGGTAAAGGGCTCTCTGAGTTTGAACTCCAAGGAGTTTCAAAGGAAAACATCATCATAGACCCTGGTATAGGGTTTGGAAAAACCTTAGAACACAACCTCATATTAATAAAAAGGGTTAAGGAGTTTTTATCTCTGCACAGACCCATACTTGTGGGACCCTCCAGAAAATCGTTTATAGGAATGATCACCGGTAAACCTCCAGAGGAAAGGCTTTTTGGAACCGTTGGGACATGTGCTTTTCTTTTTTCTCAAGGAGTATCGGTATTCAGAGTACACGATGTGAAAGAGATTAAAGAGGCTTTAGCAGTGGTTAAGGAGGTGAGGGATGTTTGAACTTCTAAAACCCGGGATAATGGACTTCATTGACGTGGGAATAGTTACAGTAATTCTTTACTTTGTTTTAAAGTTTATAAAAGGAACAAGAGCGTTTCAGATTCTTGTGGGGCTTTTGGTGCTTTTTATGCTTTCCATAATAGCAAGGGGACTTAACCTTGGGGCATTAAGTTTTATGCTAAACTCACTTGGAGCAATCTGGATAATTGCTCTGATAATTGTTTTTCAACCTGAGATAAGGAATGCCCTTGCTCGAATGGGAAGATACCGATTTTTTAAGTTGTTTGCGGTCTCTGAGAAGGAAAAGGTGATTGCAGAAATAGTAAAGGCAGCAGATGAATGCAGAAGGGGGAAGATAGGATGCCTTTTGGTAATGGAAAGGGATGTTGAGCTGGGAGAGTTTGTAAATACCGGTGTGAGACTTGATGCAAAGATTTCTGCTCCATTGATTGTCTCCATATTCACACCTCCCTCTCCTCTGCATGATGGGGCATGCATTATAAAGGAGGATAAAATAGTAGCAGCAGGATGTGTACTTCCCTTGGGTGAGGAGCATATAGGGGATATAAGGTATGGTATGAGACATCGGGCAGCTCTTGGAATCTCAGTTGTCTCAGATGCCGGGGCGGTTGTAGTATCTGAAGAAACAGCAAAAATTTCAGTAGCATTTCAGGGACATCTTTATTCGGATCTTTCGATACAGCAGTTGAAGGAGTTTCTTGAAAATATATACATACAAAAGGAGGAAAAATGAAGGAAAGGCATTTAAAATGGCTTGTTGCCAGTATTATATTTCTTGTGGTATTGATCCTTTATTTTTATAATGTTTCTCCCACAGTAGCCTTCTGGGACTGTGGTGAGTTTCTTGCCTGTTCTTATATCCTGGGAATTCCCCATCCTCCAGGAACTCCCCTGTATGTTCTTATTGGAAGGATATTCTCCATGATCCCTATTTTCCCTGAGGTGGCTTTAAGAATAAATCTTATATCCATTCTTTCCGGGGCAATTGGGATGTCTCTTCTATTTCTACTGGTTCATGATATTGTAAAGAACTTTTCTGGGTTTGAGTTTGTGAAGAAATACAGGTTTGTTCCATATGTTGCGGGTATAGTTGCTGCTTTTTTTGCAGCATTTGCATATAGTATCTGGGATAATTCTCTTGAGGCAGAGGTATATGCTCCTTCTTCTCTCATAGGACTTCTTGTTGTTTGGGGAGCTTTGAAATGGCGAAAAAAGGAGGAAAAGGGAGAGGATGCTCCGTATCTTGTTCTTGGTCTTCTTTATTTTATATTTCTCTCAGCGGGAATTCACCTCACTCCGGTGATGACCTTATTCGCAATGGTCCCCTTTATTCTTGTTGTAAAAAAAGAGTATCTTGCCCCCTGGCTCATAACCATCATCCTCCTGTTTGATATCCTCTATGAACCCAACTCGCCTCTATCTATCTTCTTTCACGGAACCGTGGCATTACTTTTGATTGTTTATCTTTGGTACCTTTCCTCATCAAAAAAGATAACCTCTGGTATTGCCTGGTCCGGAACTGTATTGGCAGGCATTGGATACATCATCTGGATTCTTCTCACCAGGTCCCCCCACTACCTCAGATACTTTAACCAACATATAATTGGAACATTTTACTGGTTTTTGGTAATCACTGGAGTAATGGCTATAAGGTATCAAAAGGATAGATACTATCTCCGTTATCTCCTTCTGGGTTCTATCTTAGTGTTTATTGCCTTTTCGGTTCAGTTTTACCTTTATGTAAGGGCTCAACATAATCCAGATATAAATATGGTGGACCCCTCCAACTGGAAAAACTTTATGTCTGTATTGAGAAGGGAGCAGTATGGAACCGCAAAGGTAGAAAGCCAGATATGGCCAAGGAAAACGGTTATCAATATAGAGACAGGGGAACCCACAGGGATATCTGCAGTTGCGGGAATATTATGGCAGATTTTTATGTATATAAGGTACTTTTTCTGGCAATGGGGACTTGAGATACAGCCCTCCTCCCTTTCTCCAGTAATGGAAAAAGGGGTTTTTGGGATTCTGGGTCCCATTGTTACTTTGGTTGCTGTAGCCCTTGGAATATACGGATGTTATGCATTATACCGGAGAGATAGAAAGAGCTTCTGGCTCCTTATGACGCTTTACCTTATAGCATCCCTTGGTCTTGTGGCTTATCTTAATATGAGATTCTCCCCATCCGATCCCTGGCATCAGGGTGGATTTCCAAGGGAAGTAAGGGAAAGAGATTACTTCTTTGTTTTCAGCTATGTCTTTTATGCCCTTTTTATAGGGCTGGGCAGTGCGGAATTGTTTTACCGGGTTTTCAGAAAAAATAGGGAAAGGTTCAAAACCCTGGGAACTGTTTTATCATGCCTTCTCGTTGGGGTTTCGCTTCTTCCTATACTTTACAACCAAAAAAAGGTTACAAGAAAAGGAGACTGGATTCCCGCAGAGTACGGATACAATATACTTGCATGCTGTGAGGAACCATCCGTAGTCTTTACAAATGGCGACAATGACACATTCCCATTATGGTTTGTTCAGGAGGTTCCCTCAATTCATTATGGAAACAGACCCTATAAACCTAAGGTAATAAACGCAAACCTTTCCCTCCTTAATACTACATGGTATATAAAACAACTAAAAAGGAAGGGAGCACCAATTTCATTCTCGTATGAGGAGATAGATAACCTACCCCCTTATCTTATAACCAGGGAGAGACGAATAATATACTTAAGGGATTTAATTATAAGGGACCTCATAGCCACAAATTCAGGAAAGGTTTATCCGGATAGAGAGAAGGTAAGGGTGGCAAACTTCACTCCAATTCCAAGAGATTATGTCCTCCCCGATTCGGTATTTTGGGAGAGGGTTCTTGAAAATTATGAAGAAAAAGTAATGCCAATCTACTTTTCAAACACAGTTGAGAGAGGAGTTTTAAAGTCCTATCTTCCCTACCTTACACTTGAGGGCTTGGTCTATCGGGTAAGGGGTCCTTATGGGGAGCAGATAAATATAAAGAAAAGCGTAGGACTCTTTGAAAAAGGGCTTAAGATGTCTTCCATACTGGACCCAAAGGTAAGGAAGGATGAAAATACAAGAGGGCTTTTTGTGAATTATGGTGAAACCATAAGAACAATAGCAACATACCTTCTTTCACAGGGTAAGAAGGAGGAAGCATACCAATTGATGAGGAGGGTATTAAAGTTCGAGATGGAGAAGGAAGATAAAAGATATTTTTATTCCCATGTGGCTCAGTTCGCAATAGAAACAAAAAGATACAGAGAGGCTCTTATACTTCTGGATAGTATTATAAACTGGGGATATGCCACTCCTGACCTATATGTAAGACAAAGCCTTGCATATTATGGTGCTGGTGAAAAGGAACTTGCAAAAAGAGCAATGAATATGTGCCTTGTCGCCTCAAAGGGAAGACCCGAATACCTCATTGGTATGTTTCAATGGTATCTATATATTGTGAAAAGCCCGGAGAAGGCTTATGAATTTTTGAAACTATGGGATGAAGCCCTGCCTGGCAACCATTACACATGGTTTCTCTATCTTAAGAATTTACACGATACCACAGAAGCCATTAATGCTCTTGAGAGAATTCCGAATAAAGTGGATATAGAAAAAGAAATGCTGGATAGCCTAAGGAAAAGGTAATGCTTTTTGTTTTTATATTTTCCTTCTTTTCCACTCATACCGTAGCCTTTCCTCAAAATGCAGAGGCTATGTTTTCAAACCCGGCGGGAATAGGATGGCAATCTGCTTTTGAAACTCTCTTTCTCTCCTCAAATGATTTCTCTTTTTCTTTTCTGGGAATCGGTGGGGCAAGAATAGGAAAGGTGTGGAGAATAGGCTCTGGAGTTTCATTGGGCAATTTCTTTAAAATTGGTTCATACTATGAATTTGATAAGAAAATTAAAGGAATATACGGAGTCAATCTTATTCCTTTGAAAAATTTATCCTTAGGTGCTGTGGTTTATAACTTCAAAGATTTCTCCGGGAGAATAGGCATTGGGATAAGACCCATAAAAGAAATTACAATTTTTTCTGATATGTTGAGGAGTCCTGATAGTATAAGGTATCTGTTCGGAGCAATGTTTAGACCTGCGAAAGGAATCTTTCTTTATGGAGCAAAGAAGGAGCAACCCGTTTTGGGAACAGAAATCCATGCAGGAATTTTAAGATTTTATACAGAGTATGCCTTTCAGACAAGGAACTTCCTTTTTGGTGCAGGTCTCTCCTATCCCTTATACGAGTCTTTTTTGCCCTCAAGAAAAAAGTTTGCAGAAATAAGGATAGAAGAGGGATGGAAGGAAGAAAGGGAGCCTGCATTTTTAAGCCTTTTCTTTATCCCTCCACTTAAGAATTCCTTTTTCGACTTCATGTCCATGTTAGAAGAGGTAGAAAAAAGGGATGATATAAAGGGAGTAGTAATAAGGTTTGAAGGTGTTCCACCGGTTTACCAAGCAGAGGAGATAAGAAAAAAAATTGAAAAGATAAGAGAAAAGAAGGAAGTGTATACATACTCTTATGAGTACTCCTTGATAACCTATTATATTGCCACCGCTGGGGATAAGATTTTCATACATCCAAAAGGAATGTTTTTTTTAAACGGAGTATATGCAGAAAAGATATTTTTTAAAAATCTCTTTGAAAAGTTTGGAGTAGATGCTGACCTTCTAAGCATCGGAAAGTATAAATCCGCGATTGAACCCTTTACAAGGGAGAAAATCTCAAAAGAAGACAGTATACAGACTTATGCATTTCTTGAAGATATATACCAAGAACTCAAAGAAAAGATAGAAAAAAGAGTAGGAGAGAAAGAAATAGAACATCTTTTTAAAAAAGTGGTGTTTTTTTCAAAAGAGGCAAAGGAGAACCATCTTGTGGACAGTATACTTACTGAATCTCAGCTTGCATCGTTTTTAAAAAAGAAAAAGGTCTTATACCTTCCCCTCAGAAGAGTATTAAAGAAAAGGGAAAGGAATTACGAATGGAGAAAGGAAAGTAAGAAAATAGCAGTTCTTATCCTTGATGGTCCCATCGTTGAAGGAAGGGGGGGGAGGAGTCCAATATTCGGAATAAAGAGTATCGGCTCCTTTACCATGCGGAAAATACTCTCCCATTTAGAGAGGGATAAAAGTATAAAAGGGGTTGTAATAAGAGTGAATTCTCCCGGAGGCTCTGCAAAGGCTTCCCAAGAGATATGGAGCAGGATAAAAAGATTGTCAAAGAAAAAACCCGTAGTGGTATCCATGGCAGGGGTTGCAGCCTCCGGAGGTTACTATATCTCAGCGGGAGCCTCTAAAATAGTCGCAGATAAAACTACCTTGACAGGCTCCATAGGGATATTTGGAGGGAAGTTTGTTTTTAAGAAACTTTATAATAAAATAGGGATAAAAAAGGATATAATCAAGCTTTCTCCTCATGCAGATATGTTTTCAGATTACAGGAAATTTACGGATGAGGAAAGAAAAATACTGAAAGAGATGCTTGAAAAAGTTTACTGGAGTTTTGTTAAAGATGTTGCATTTTCAAAGGAAATGGAGCCTTCCAGGGTTGACTCCTTAGGAAGGGGACGAATATGGAGCGGGAAGAGAGCAAAAGAAATAGGCCTGGTGGATGAAAATGGGGGAATTCTTGATGCAATTGAGCATGTGAAAAAACTTGCAAAATTAAAGGATGCAAACCTTGTTATACTGATACCAAGGGCGTCTTTAAGGGGTTTTGATATTTTTAACGAGCCCTATCTCTATCTTTTCCCATGGGAGATAAAGATAAAAGATTTCCTTCCTTAAGATACTTCAGGA
>CAZUTC010000043.1:0-2882 GCA_964623485.1 uncultured bacterium
CGAGTTTATAATATCTCCGTATCCTCTAAAATTTTTAAAGAAAATTCCGTGGTATATAAGAAAATGCGTATTATAGACAGTCTAACTCCATGGGAAATTGATACAATTATCTTTCCTGTTTATAAACCTAAACAGGTAGATGGATACACACTCGTGGCATTTACTACAATGCCAAATGACGAACATCCCAGAAATGACACCTTTACAGTAACTTTTGAATGCTTGGGAGTAGAAGAATCTCACTCTACTCTCTCCTTTAATCAGGATTTAAAATTATTAATCTCATCCTCGAATAATACAATTGAAATTTCCTATCGACTTCCAAAAGAAAGTTTGCTCTCCATCCAAATATATGATATAAAAGGAAGACTGGTAAAAACCTTAGTCAATGAAACTCAAAAAAAGGGGTTCAACAAGATAGTATGGAATAGAACAGATGAGAATATGAGAAAGGTCTCGAATGGGATTTACTTTCTAAGAGTAAATTCAGAAAACTGGAAGGGGGTGAAAAAATTTGTTATTTTTTAGCTTTCCCAAATAAGTAAATACAGCTTAACCCTTAGAAACAAACTTTCCGTTGAATCTCACAGGTTAATATTTTTTAAAGATTTTTCTCTTCAAATTTATGAACTTTTTTAATCAACAAAAGAATGCCGGGGAGGGGATTTGAACCCCTACGGGATTGCTCCCATCAGGTCCTGAACCTGACGCGTCTGCCAATTCCGCCACCCCGGCTAAATGCTCCCTATAAACTTCCTCCATTTTTCCATTTCGTTTACCGCGGTTAAGTTAACTGAAAGAGGGGTTACTGAGATGTAACCACCATAAACTGCATTGAAATCAGAACCCTCAGCAGAAACATAGGAAAGTTCTCCAGAAAGAATGTATTTTGCTCTCCCCTCTTCGTCTGTTTTTTTCTCAACAATGTCTTTATATATTCTTTTACCAAGAAATGTAACCTTTACACCTTTTACCTCTCCTTCTGGAATGTTTATATTTAAAAGAGGGATTAACCCTTTTATCCTTCTCTTAAGAATCGCTGTGACCAGTCTTTTTAAAAAATCGTAGAACCTCTCATCCATCTTTTCTATATTTAAAGCAGAAATTGCGATGGAAGGATAACCGAGCAGTCTTCCCTCTATTGCTGCAGCCACAGTTCCGGAATAAATTACATCCTCTCCCATATTGGGAGCATAATTGATACCTGAGAGAACCATGTCTATCTCTCTTTTCATTATCTCATGATGAGCAAACAATACACAGTCTGCAGGAGTTCCATATACTTTATACCAGTTCTTTTTTATCTCATCAACCCTCACCGGTTTTCTTATAGTTAAAGAGTGACTGGCCCCCGACTGCTCCTCCGCAGGAGCTATAACAAACACATCTCCCAAACTCCGCACTGCCTCATAAAGATAAAAAAGTCCTTTTGCCTCTATTCCATCGTCATTTGTAATAAGAATTCTATGCATACAGTATTAATTTTACCGATAAAATCAAAAATCTCAATGTATCTTTGAATCGGTGGATATGGCTTTTACCCCTGTCATACACAGTTACAATTGGCACCTCCTTTATCGAAAGCCCAGCTCTGCATGCCTTTATTAAGAGCTCAGATTCTGCCTCATATTTTTTTGAAGTTATGGGTATTTTTAAAATTTTAGAAAGATTAAGCAGTCGATAACCACATTGGCTATCCTTTATCCTTTTGGAAGAAAGTATGGAAACTACAAGAGATGTAAGTGTATTTGAAATCACTCTATCTAATGGCATAATCTTTTTACTTATTCTTCTCCTCCCTATTACCATATCATATTTCTTATTTTTTAAAAATTTATCTATATCATCAACAGAATGCTGTCCATCTGCATCCATGGTAATCACATATTTAAATCCCTTTTTTCTTGCAAATAAAAAACCAAGTTTTTGGGCATACCCCTTTCCCATATTCTTCTTATTTCTTATCACATAAACCCCTTTTCCTTTTGCTTCATCTGCTGTTTTATCCTGTGAACCATCATCAATAATAATTATCTCATTCCTTTTAAAACCTTTTTTAAAAAGTTCTTCTATTAATTTTCTTATATTTTTTTCTTCATTGTATGCAGGTATAATTACTGCCGTTTTATTTTTTAGCAAGTTTCCTTACGATTTTCATATTTTTTATGTCATCCTGGGGAGACTTCCTGGGGGTCTCCATTATTGCAGGAAGTTTTGATAGCAATGGATGATTTATTATTCTTCTAAATCCTTCCTTTCCTATATAGCCCTCCCCTATATGCCAGTGTCGGTCTTTTCTTGAAGCGAAGGGAGTTTGGGAATCATTTAGGTGAAGAAGATGCAGCCTGTTTAACCCTATATATTTATCAAGTTCTTCTAAAGCCTTTTCAAGACCAGCCTTCTTTGAAATATCATATCCTCCCTCAAATGCATGGGCTGTAT
Source organism: uncultured bacterium (assembly GCA_964623485.1). GTDB lineage: Bacteria > Hydrothermota > Tepidihabitantia > B3-TA06 > CAYQJV01 > CAZUTC01. The sequence continues at coordinate 2,443 of CAZUTC010000043.1, forward strand.
CCAATACAACTCCAACTCTTTTTTTATCATCTATTCCTTTAATCAACAGGCTGATTTCTTTAAAAGTTCTTCCTATCTCTGTCCCTTCACCTGCGGTGTTCTCAAGCAAAAGTATTACCTGGTTTTTTACCTTTTTAAATGCATAATTAATTGCCTTTATTATTCTTTCCATTCCTTTTTCCAGAGTATCCTCTAAGTATGCTCCTGGATGTATAACAAGATACTCTGCGCCCAATACTCCACATCTTTTCAAATCCTCCACCAGTGCCTCTTTCGATTTCTGGTAGAGTTTTTTATCGGGTGATGCAAGGTTTGGTAGATAGGGCAGGTGCACAACAAAAGGTTTTATCTCATATTTCTTTAATCCTTCTTTTAAAATCTTTACTTCGCTCTTATCCATGGACTTGTATCCCCATCCTCGGGGAGTGGTGGAAAATATC
>CAZUTC010000043.1:2892-10942 GCA_964623485.1 uncultured bacterium
CTGTCTCGCAACCCAACTGACGAGCCCTCTCTGGAACCTTGGAAAAACCACCTGCTATGGAGATATGAAACCCAAATCTCATTTCCTTATATACCCGGAATCTGAAAGCCGGTTATTTTTACTATCTCCTTTTGAGCCATCTCCTCTGCTCTCCTCTTTGCTTCATTTACTGCTGCTATGATTAAGTCTTCAAGCATATCCTTTTCCCTTGGGTTTATAACCTCAGGCTCTATGAAAAGCTCAACAACCCTTCCTTTACCATTGCATACAGCCTTTACCATTCCTCCCCCAGATTCTGCCTCTACCCTTAAATCTGATAGGACTTTGTCTATCTTTTCCTTTATTTCCAGTGCCTTTTTTAAAAAATCCATGTTTTTCATTTAAAAACTTCTCCATCAAAAAGTTCAATAACCTTTTTTATTTTCTTCTCCACTTCGTTTTCCTTTTCTCCCTTTGCTTTTTCCTCCTTGAATTCTATTGTAATTTTCTCCCCTACCTTTTTTTCATAAATCCTTTCTATATTCTTCTTCTCTTTTTTTAAAATCTCTGCGTGGATGTTTTTTAAGTTTTCCAGATGTAGTACAATTTTATCCTCTTCACACGAGAAATTCTTTACAAATCCGAGGTGTGCAGCAAGCATAGGTCTTTCGTGTTGCAAAACTCCCCTAAGCACCTCTATCGGAGACTTTTTCCCCTTTTTTGTTTCTGCTCTATTTTTTTCTTCCTCAGTCTTTTTAAATCCTTCTTTTTTTAAGATCTTTTTTATCTTCAATAAAACTATTTCAAGAAATACTCTTTGCACAAGGGTTTTTTTGAATCTTTCTTCTTCCAAAAGAAGGTATGTAATTATCTCATCCATTTTTTCTTCAGAAATATCTATATTTTTGACTTTTCTATCTCCAATCCCTAAGTTTTGTAGCCATATGGTTCTTAAAAACTTTATAAGTCCAAAGTAAAACTCCACCAAATCATAGCCATTTCTCACTATTTTATCAACAAATTCAAACACCAATGCATCATCCGGGTTCTTTATTACCCTTATAAACTCCTCATAAACCGAGGAAGGAACAATGCCGAGGAGTCCTTCCACATCCTCTTTTTTTATCCTATGGTCCACATAGGATGAGACCTGTTCTAAGATGCTTTCTGCATCTCTCATGCTTCCGTCAGCGCTTAATGCTATAGTCCAGAGAGCCTCTTCTTCTATCTCTATTTTTTCCAATTCACTTATAAGGCTTAATCTTTTCACTATCTCGGGTTCAGTAATTTTTCTAAAATCAAACCTTTGACATCGTGATATAACTGTTTGGGGAACTTTATGGGGTGCGGTGGTTGCAAATATAAAAACTGCATGAGGAGGAGGCTCTTCAAGAGTTTTTAAAAGGGCATTGAATGCTTCGTTTGTCAGCATGTGAACCTCATCTATGATGTATATTCTATACCTGCCCCGTGTAGGTTTAAACCTTATGTTTTCTCTTATATTTCTCACCTCTTCCACATTCCTGTTTGAGGCACCATCTATCTCTATGACATCCAAACTTCTGGATTCTTTTATCTCAACACATGCAGTACACTTATTACATGGTTTGGGGGTTACTCCTTTTTCACAGTTGAGTCCTTTGGCAAGAATTCTTGCGGTGGTTGTTTTACCTACTCCTCTTGGACCGGCAAAGAGGTATGCATTTGCTATCTTTCTATTTTTTAATGCATTTACAAGGGTTTTTTTTACATGTTCCTGATTATAAAGTTCATCAAAATCCTTTGGTCTATATTTTAAAGAGATTACTTTATGCATGGGAGAAAAGCCGGTCGTGCGACATCTTCGCCCGGAAGGTCATGGACTTTCTACAGAGGAAAAGGCTCCGGTAAGGCACTCCCTGTACCAGAAGAAATCTGCTTACCGTTGCTCCCTCTCGGGCCTGGCGGGGTTCGCAGACACTTCTGAACAGGGACCCTACCATCATCACCCTCCCCTGTAGCAGGTTCCACCCCTTTCCGGACTCATGATGCCCTTCAGCCCCGCATATGGCGGATTTCGGGTTACAGGAGACCGCCAGCCTCCCGCTTAGCACGACCGGCATCATCTACGAAGCTCTGCAACTGGAATTATTACAGGACCCATATCAACCTTCTCTTTCACAACTCCGTATCCATATAATCTATCCGCAAGAATCTGAATGGACATTTTCTCTATCTCATGAACCCTCATATAGTTGGGAAGACGAATAGAATCCGCCACCTCTTTAGGAACTCCCAATTTTTGTGTTACAATAACCCTTGCAGTATCCTTATCTCTCTGCATATATATAAAGGCAATGTCAAGAGCCTCTTTGAGCCTTATCAAGGCAAGTTTGTTCTTTTCAAAATACTCCTGCTTTACAAAATAACCACTTCCTGGGAATGGGGCTGTAATCCACTTTGCCATTGCCGGAGACTCAAAAATATTTGCTTTTGGTCTTAGATATGAAAAGTATGGATCCACTAAAAGAACTGCATCATTCTCCTTCAGGGCTTTTTCTGCATCCTTAAAAGGAACCGGGACAAACTGAACCTCTATTCCCCCACTTAGGGTCATGGTTTTAAGTGTAAGCATATAAAGAGGAGATGTGGCTATCTTTCTTTTATTGAGATCTCTAAACAACCTAAATTTTTTTCTTGTAATAATTCCATCGCAAGGGGCAGAAGGTTTGAACTCTACAGAAAAGAAACATCGGAGAGTATCCTTATTATCCGCCATCCATTTTATCGCATCTATCCAGGGAACCACAATAACATCTGCCTCTCCTTTTTTAAGCATTTCAAGCATCTTTTCCGGGCTTTCCTCTAAGGTTATCTCTGGAGCAACCTTTCTTTCTTTAAAAACTCCATATTTTTCTGCAACAAACAATGGAAGGGAGGAAACCGTGGGCTCACACACTATCTTAATCTGACTCGGCTGAGATATCCGGTAAAGAGGCATTCCAAGAACCAACCCCAGAATGATAACAAGAACCACGATTATTATGTTAAGAATTATTTTCATATCTTCTCCTTATTTTTTTGATTTTTCCTTATAAATTTCAAAATATTTTGCAGCAGTTTCGTTATCCCCTTTATCCCGGTAAAGAATTGCAAGTTTCTGATAAACCTCAGGATTATCCGGAGCAATCTCTTTCGCCTTTAAAAGAAACTCCTCTGCTTTCTCATATTCTTTAAGATTTAAATACGAAGCACCTGCAACGAGATAGAGAAAGTAATCATCCTTATAAATTCCACTTTCTATTACCTTATCCAAGAGTTTAACCGCCTCCTCATGTTTTCCAAGTACATGGAGCCCATATCCTCTGTCATACAAGGCATCAATATTGGTGGGGTCGATCTCAATTGCTCTTGCAAGTATTGAGTCTCCTTCTTCATATTTTTTTAAGGGATGGTATGTTCTTCCTTCCCAGAATAATGCATTTGCCAGTTCTTTCTCCTTCGCCCGGTATCGGATTATCCATTGAGTCATGCCCTTTATTTTATTCTTGGCTATGCCCTCTTTTTCCAGAATGTTCTCCATTTCCTTTAATTCAACTCCTTTTGTTTTTTCAAGAATCCCCTTAATCTTCTTATCATCCAAATTGATTTGGGTTTTAAGATTCTCCTTCATGTTTTTAAGCTCTTGAGCAAATAACTCTGCTGCTTTTTTAAATCTTTCTATTGCATTTTCATACTCCTTTTTTGAAAACTGCACTCTTCCCAGAATAAACTCTGCCTCTGGAGAGATCTTTTTAACCTTTAATAACTTTTTAACTACATCCTCTGCCTTTTCATAATCTTCTTTTTCTACATATACTCTACCAAGAAGGGCATAACTGGCTTCCTTTTCTGGGTCAATCTCTATAGCCTTTTTAATAAAAATAATTGCAGAATCAACCTTCCCTTCCACTATATACTGCTGACCCCCATACTGGAATCCTACCCATACCCGGTACTTCATATTTTCATCCTTTTTTATCTTTTTAAGATAATTGGTGTCCAGTTCTATTGCTTTTGCGTATGCCTTTGCTGCCTCTTTATAATCTCTTAATTGAACGGACACTTCACCCAGATAGAAGTAAGCCTCCGCATTATTAGGATTCTCCTTTATCTCAGCTCTCAGTAAGCTATCTGCTCTTTCGTATCTTCCATCTCTTATATCTATCTTTGCTCCTTCCACCCTTGGAGAAGAAGCACAACCTATATAAAACAGAAAAGAAAAAACCATAAACAGAATGACCACATCTCTTTTTTTCATGTTTCCTCCTTCTTATTGATGTTATTTAAATATCTCAAATTGTCAAGAAAAGCCCTTTAAAGAATTCTAAAGAGATACTATATCAAAAAATAAATAATCAGGAATAAATGGATGAGGAATGTAAAGACAGAATAGATTAGCTTTTTTTCAGGTATCTATAAATTGCCATTATAGCCACCGGGGTAATCCCAGGAATTCTGGATGCTTGACCAAGAGATAGAGGTTTGATGCGTAGAAGTTTCTCTTTTATTTCAAAGGATAAACCATCTATTTTTTCATAATCTATATTGGCAGGAATTTTTATATTTTCGGTTTCTCTAAACTTTTCTGCTTCTCTTATGCTTCTTTCTATATATCCTTTATACTTAACTTCTATTCTTACACTCTCTTTAACATCAGAGGGTATTTTTTTGAGTTTTTCTTCCACCTTTTCAAGGTCTTCCCATTCTATTCCTGGTCTTTTGAATATTTCCTCAAGAGATACTTTCTGGTACACTTTTCCTTCGGTCTTTTCTTTAAGGAGTTGGTTGGCTTTCTCCTGAGATATCTTTATTTTTTTTAACAACTTGATAAGATTTTTTATCTCCTCATCCTTTTTCTTTACTTTTTCATATTCTGCTTTTGATAAAAGCCCTATTTTATAACCGAGAGGAGAGAGCCTGAAAACAGCATTATCCTCTCTTAATAATAAGCGATATTCAACCCTTGAGGTAAACATTCGGTAAGGTTCATCTGTTCCTTTTGTTACAAGATCATCTATTAAAACCCCAATATATCCTTGACTTCTATCCAAAATAAAATCCTTCTCTTTTCTTATTTTAAGGGCTGCGTTTATTCCTGCAATTATACCTTGGGCTGCTGCTTCCTCATATCCAGTGGTTCCGTTTATCTGTCCTGCAAGATAGAGGTTCTCTATTTCTTTTGTTTCCAGAGTTGGCAACAACTGTGTTGGCTGGACAAAATCATGTTCTATTGCATATCCGGGTCTTAACATCTTTGCATGTTCTAATCCGGGTATTAAGGAGAGCATTTTTTCCTGAACTTCAAGGGGGAGAGAAGTGGATATTCCATTTGGATAGTACTCATATGTATCAATACCTTCAGGCTCTATGAAAACCCGGTGTTTCTCCTTATCCTGGAATTTAACAACCTTGTCTTCTATGGAGGGACAGTATCTTACTCCTTTCCCTTTTATCTTACCAGTATAAAGGGGGGATGAGGAGAGGTTTTTTAGTATTACCTCGTGGACCCGGGGGTTGGTATAGGTGATATAACAAGGCATATGGTTTTTTATCTTGAAATCTGTAAAGAATGAAAATCTTGGAGGAGGTTCATCTCCATACTGGGGCAGGGTTTTTGAAAAATCTATTGTTCTTCCATCAAGCCGGGGAGGGGTTCCGGTTTTAAATCTTCCCAGTTCAAATCCCAGAGCTTTTAAGTTTCTGGCAAGTTCATAGGCTGGTGGGTCTCCCAACCTGCCTGCTTTGAAGGTTTTGAGTCCTATGTGGATAAGTCCGGAGAGAAATGTTCCTGGTGCAAGAATTACTGCCTTCGCATATATTTCCTCTCCATACTCTGTGATCACTCCCTTTGCCTTCCCATTTCTCACAATTATTTTATCTATTCTTGCCTGCCATAAAGTTAGGTTTTCTATTCTTTCAAGCATATTTCTTGCAGTATCCCTATATCTTCTTTTGTCTGCTTGAACTCTGGTGGATTGAACTGCCGGTCCTTTGGAGGTGTTTAGTTTTCTGAACTGTATTCCAGTTGTGTCAGCAAGTTTTCCCATGAGTCCTCCCAGGGCATCTATCTCCTTTACCAGCTGTCCTTTGCCGAGTCCTCCAATTGCAGGATTGCAAGACATCTGGGCAATATGGTCAAGATTTATTGTTATAAGCAGAGTTGTTACTCCAAGTTTTGCACAGGCATGGGCTGCCTCAATTCCTGCATGACCTGCCCCAACAACCACCACATCAAAAGATTTATGGCTCATAATATCCCTGAAATGATAAGGATAAATATCACTCCAAGAATAAGGAATACAACCCCAGTGGCAATTTTTACAATTCCTGTTCTTTTTATAAGAAATGCCTGAAATCTTTTTTCACTCATCCCGAAATAGGAAAGAAGAAATACAAGTATAAGGGGTAGAATGAAGGAAAGGTTGTACATAAGAAGATAAAATACTCCTTCAGTTCTTGTTCCCGGAATCTGGGTTGCATATATTATTGTAGGAAGATAAACCTGTCCAGTACATACAAATTCAAAAACCGAGACAAGAAACCCGGTAATAAATGTTCCTACGATAAATCCTCCAAAGGTGGTTTTATTTCTTATTATACTGTGGATTCTTTTTCTTAAGGAATCCGAAAGCTTTAATTTCATTTCTTTTTCTCTTCCTTGCTTGAAAAGATAGTAGTCTTTAAAGTTTAAAAATGAAAGGACAAAAAGTCCAAGGGCAGTAAGAAGAACGATTGTTTTGGAAACCATCCTTAAAATTGAAAGAAGTGTAACTGCTCGATAAAGTCCAATGCCTATCATGAAGTATGTGATAAATACCGCAAGTATAAAGGGGATAGAGATAACTATCATTTTCTTTTTCGTAACCCCGAGGACCGAAAGATATGTGATGAAAAATATAAGGACTGCGAATGCACAGGGATTTACTCCATCAATCAATCCTGCGAGTATTACTGGGAATATACCTATTCTCCTAAACCTTTGGATCAGTTTTTTTCTACTTATTTTCTCTTTTTCTTTAATAAGAGACCAGTTTATTTTTCTCTTAAGTTCAATTTTTAAAATACTATCCAGTATGGAAAATCTTATGTTTTTACCAAGAAGATAATTTGAAGGAGTGAAGACTGCAGGAGTCACTCCTCTTTTGTTTTCTTCCACACCATAAGCCTCTCCAAATGCTTCAAGAAGTGCCATGTTTTCTTTATGCTGTATATTGAAATCCTTTAATAGGATAGGATATTTCTTTTTAAGTATCTCAAGCGCATGCTCCACTCTGGAACATGCTTTACATCCATAAGTATAAAAATACACTATTTCAATGGTATCCTGAGAAGTTTTTTTCTGAGTTGTAGAAGGTTTAATCTTTTCTTTAAAAGGTTTATGACTTTTAGGTTCTTTTGAAATTTCTTGAATCAATTTTTCAAAGTTTTCAATTATCTCTTTTTTCCCTCCCAGGACCTTTCCTTTTGCGAACATTACAGGAATTTCGTTGTCCATATCGTTGTATCTCTCTTCCATCTCTTCTAACTTGAGATAGTTTTCAAGATTCTCTATATTGAAAAATCTTATATGAAATTTTCCCGGGTACTTCTTCTTCATCGTAGGCAGAAATTTTTCTATTATAAATTTACACTGTTCGCATTCTGGGGAATAAAAAAGAAGAACCTCTTCGCCTTCTTTTTTTGAATATAGAGTATCCGGCTTGTGTATCTTTTGAAATTCCTCTCTTTTTTCTGATAATTCTTCATCCTTTCCAAATCTTTTTGCATCTTCCCCTGCTCCAACGATTATTGTGTTTTTTATTTTTAAAGGAGGTTCATAAATTACGGGTATATGTCCATTTATTATAAGGTTTATTCCGATAATTTCTTCTGCAATTTCTCTCTCCTGTTCAGGTCCAAGGTGAGAAATTACAATAAAGAAGTCTACATCTTTCTTTTTTTCCTCAACCAAATTGAAAAGTGCTTCTTTAAAATCTTTTATCCTTAGCTCCTGCACCTTTGGATCTTCAATAAACATAAAGGCATCTTCGGATATTACTCCGGTTATAAG
>CAZUTC010000043.1:10952-12070 GCA_964623485.1 uncultured bacterium
AATGTAAGGAGTAACGAAAGGTTTATCATTTAAAAAAATATTTAAGCATACATAAGGGATAAAAGGCTTTAAATTTTTTTCAAAAAAATCAAATCCTTCTACAAAATCCTGGTCTCCTAAGCATACTGCATCAAGTGGTATTTTTTTATACAGTTCAATAAACATAGAGTCCTTTTTGGGGTTTGGGAAGGGAGAAAGTATATCTCCAGAGTCAAGTATAAGTAATTCAGGATATATCTTTTTATACTTTTCTATTGCTTTTTTTCTCCTTGAAAGCCCTCCGTAAGGCTCTTCGGGGCAGTGACAATAAGTAATGAGTCCATTTGGAGAGGAAATATAAAATATGGGTATTTTTATGGGTTCATTCAAGGTAAATAATAAGAATATCATACCTTCTCTACGATAAACTCTTCTAAATGTCCTGTTTCGTTTAATAAAGTAAGGGTAAAGCCTCTTTTATCTTGGTATTCAATTATACTGTAAGAGGCTGTGTCCAGGTGTATTCTCCAAAAATAAGGTTTTTTAATTCCAAGGATACCTGCTATTAAGGGTTTTAAAACCGCTCGGTGAGTTACAACGACCAAGGATTCTTCTTTCTCATTATGTATTATTTTAATAAGGGTTTCCTTTGCCCTTTTTTGAACCTCATCAAGGGTTTCTATCCCTGGAATTCGAAGGTTTTCAGGTGTGGTTATCCATATATTCCATAAATCAGGATACTTTTCTTTTATCTCCTCTTTGGGTTCTCCTTCCCACTCTGCAAGGTATATATTTGTGAACCCCTCTTCTATAATCACCTCTGCATTTTTTGTTTCTGCTATTATTTTTGCTGTATAAAGGGCTCTTTGAAGAGGGCTTGTATAAACTCTTTTAAAATCAAATACTGACAAGGCTTGAGCAAGGTTTTTTGCCTGTTTAATCCCATTTTCAGTTAATGGAAAATCTTTCCTGCCACGAAAAACTTTTTCCTTATTCCCTTCCGATTCTCCATGCCTTACAAGAATTATTTTTTTAAACATATTACTTAATACCCAAACTCTTTAGTATCTTTTCAAGTTCCTCCTCCCTTTCCACAAGTACTTTTCTTGACTTACTCCCCTCATAAGGTCCCACAATAC
>CAZUTC010000044.1:0-11937 GCA_964623485.1 uncultured bacterium
CTCAGTGGTAGAGCATCACCTTGCCAAGGTGGGGGTCGCGGGTTCAAATCCCGTCTCCCGCTTTCACCGGAGAGGGATTTGGGCGAAGTATCGATTGCAAATCCCGTCTCCCGCTTTTTTGGGGCGGCATAGCCAAGCGGTAAGGCGGCGGTCTGCAAAACCGCTATTCCCCGGTTCGAATCCGGGTGCCGCCTCTACAGCATAATCATCGCTATTGAAAAATATAAAAACAATCCCCCAATATCTATAAGAGTGGTTATTAAAGGAGAAGATGAGACTGCAGGATCTATACGGAGTTTTTTAAATATAAAGGGAAGAATTATACCAAAAGCATTTGAAAATAGCACCACCGATAAAAGACCTAAAAAAACAACAGAGGAAACCCTTAAACTTTTAACTATTACGAAAGCAACCGATGCTCCCACAATTCCTAAGAGAGTGCCCATCCATATTCCAGTAAGAAGCTCTCTTAAAAGGACTTTCAAAAAATGCATTATTTCTATTTCTCCCAGGGCAATGGCTCTCACAGTAAGTGTAACAGACTGGGTTCCGGTGTTTCCTCCGGTTCCTATGAGCATAGGAATAAAATAGGATAAAAAGATTGCAGAGTTCAACAGCTTATCAAAGTTTTTTATTACGGTGGCTGTTATAAGTTCCAGAATTAAGAGGGTAACAAGCCAGGGAATTCTCTTCTTTACCCTCTCTATAATGGTCAACCGATGGTACTCCTCTTCAGGTTCTGGTGAGCCCATTCCTCCCAACTTATGGATGTCCTCTGTTGCCTCTTCCTCTATTACATCCATTATGTCATCTATGGTAAGTATTCCAAGGATTCTCCCTTCTGAGTCCACAACAGGAAGGTTTATGAGGTCGTAATCCTTCATTATCTTTGCTGCTTTTTCTTGATGGTCATGGGCATTTATGAAGAATGGAGTTTTTTTCATTATTTCTTTTACTTTCTCTTTGGGTGATGCCTTTACAAGTCTTGGAAGGGTGATAACACCAAGGAGTTCTCTTTTTGGTCCGGTAACATATATCTCTCTTAAGAGTTCTTCATCGTATGGTTTTTTTCTTAGATAACTTATCGCATCCTTTACCACCATATCTCCTTTTATCCGTGCAAATTCCGGTCTCATTCGGTGTCCTGCGGAACCTGCTGGGTAGTTTAAGAGCACAACTATTTCATCCCTTTTTCCTTTTGGAAGGGAGGATATAACCTTCTCCACTAAGGAGGCAGGTAACTCATCCAGCAGTCTAACCCTATCATCGGGGTCCATAGAGGCAAATATTTCCTTCACCTCCTTACTGGTTAAATTTTCCACCAGACTCTCCACCATATCCTTTGACATCTCTGAGAGTACATCTGCTGCCTTCTCCTTGGGAAGGAGTCTAAACATTACAGCCTGTTCAGTGGGGGGGAGCCTTTCCAGGATTTCTACCACATCCACTGGCATGAGGTCAGTTAGAAATTTTTTTACAGTTCCAAGATCCTTATTCCTCAAAGCTTCTATTATATCAGGAATCAGTATCCTAAACCACTGGGCGGGTCTTCTTTTTGGCATCAATCCTCACTTCTTATTTCCCCCACAAACTCCTCCAGTATGTCTTCAAGGGTTATCATACCAAGAGGATTTCTTTTTTCTCCCACTATTACCATGTGTTCTCTTGCATTTTGCATTATTTCAAATATTCTTGCTATTCTGGTTTTTGAATGCACAAATATTGGGGTTCTTAGTTTTCTTTTTCTGAAAAGTAAATCCTTTACATGAAAAATACCCACTACCTCCTCCTTTTCGTCCACCACCGGATATCTTGAGAATCCTTCTTCTTCTATTAATCTCTTTACATCCTCATCCGTGAATCCTTTTTTAAGTTTTACAACAAAATCCCATGGGTTCATCACATCCTCTGCAGTAAACTCAAAAGCCTTCATTATATTTGCAAATTTAGGAGATGTCTTCTTACCCAGAAGTCCCATACTCTCTCCAAGCTTTACGGTAGATAAAAGCTCGCTTTTTGTTATCCTTTTCCCTTTTTCTTTTCTTTTAGAAAGCTTATTTATCAAAACATTCATGGGACGAAACAGAGCGGTGAGTATGTTAAATATTCCAAATGTCTTATCTACAAAAGGCTCTGCAAAGTTTCTTGCAAACTCCTTGGGAAGATACTCTCCAAATACCAGCCCCAGCACCGCTCCACAAATTATTGCATAAGTTGTTCCTTTGTGTCCTGCAATCTCTACAAAAAACTGGGTAAAAAACATGGAGGAGAGGACTACAGAGATGTTGGTACCTATAAGAGTTGTAAAAAGAACAGTCTCAGGGGATTCGAGAATTTTAAATATTCTTTTTCCTTTTCCCTTTATGAGTCTTACCGGCTTTGCGACAATGTAGGCTGTTTCACTTCCTGAAAAGAATCCCTGTAATAGAATGAAAAAGAATGCAAGAAGAAGTGTCATAATTTCCTTATTATCACTTTATTTATAGCTCTGTTCTTCATATGTATCACCTTCACCTCAGTACCATTGTGGATAAAACTCTCTCCTTCTTTAGGAATCTTTCCCAGTTTTTCCAGAATAAACTCTGAGAGCCTTTCACTTTCAACGTTATCAAATACTTCATCAAACACCTTTTTTACAGTTAACATATCTACATCTCCTTCAAAAATATAGGTATCCTTGGATATCTTCCGGTATGGTTCCTCTGGAGTTCTGTCATACTCATCGGATATCTCTCCAAATATCACTTCAAGAATATCTTCCAGGGTAACCAACCCAGAGGTTCCTCCAAACTCATCCACTACTATGGCAATATGCAGTTCTCCCTTTCTAAACTCTTCTAAAAGCTCTATTAACTTTTTAGTTTCAGGGACAAATAGCGGGGTTCTTGCTATCTCTTTTAGTCTTTTATTTTTTTCATTTATTATTATATCCTTGGTATATATGATACCGATAATGTTATCTATACTTTTATGATAAATAGGATATCTGGATTTCTTTGTTTTTTTAATAGATGATATTACATCTTTTATATAAAGACCTTCTTCGAATGCTATTATTTTAACCCTTGGGGTCATTACTTCACTGGCTGTCATCTTCCCAAGATAGAGTAAGTTTTCCATTATCTCCTCTTCATTGTTTTTTATTACATGGAGTTTTCTTGCAATATTAACCATTGCATGAATATCGCTTTCGGTAGGGAAAACATCTTTTGGTTTAAAGATTTTTCTTGTTAAAAAACCAAGAGGTTTTGTAATAGGCTTAAGGAAAAGGGTTGAAAAATAGGTAAGAAGAAATGTGAGTTTAAATACCTTTTGAGAGTTTCTAACTGCAAATATCTTAGGGGTTATCTCTCCAAATACAAGCAGAAGACCAACAATGGCTACTGCCCCAATGGGAAAGGTTAAATCCTTTGGAAGGTTATAGATTTCTGATAAATATATAAGAAAAAGAGTTCCCAAAGATGAAATCATAACATTCACAATTAGGTTCCCTGTTAAGATACTTGCAAGGACAATATCCTGATTTTTGAATAAGTTTTTTACTTTTTCATTCTCCTCAAGTTTTATTCGGGAGGATAGAGGCATTGAGAATATTGCAGTTTCTGAAGCTGAGTAGGAGGCAGAAAAAGCAAAAAGAACCATTATACTTAAAAAAATTATACCAAGTATCATTTTAAATAGTTTTTAATTATCTTTTCCATTTTTTTATGGGAATAACCGAGTATGTGAAGGGTTCCATGAACCGCAAGAAGAATTAATTCATCCGATAAAGTTGTATTATAATCTTTACTCTGTCTTTTTGCGGTGTCAATGGACACATACACCTCCCCTATCATTTTGTTTTCAAATAAGGGAAAAGCCAAAACATCGGTAGGATTTTTTCTTTTTTTAAATTTTCTGTTCAGTTCCATAATATATTCATCATCCACAAAGATTATATTCATTTCTCCTTCTTGTCTATGCTCCTGTAGTATTCTTTTTATTATGTGTCGTAGCCTTTTTTCTATCCCTATTTTTTCTTTTGAAAATATCCTTACCTTTACCATACAGCACTCTCCCATGGTGTATCCCTAACAATGTTTTAAAAAATGCATCCTTTATTTTTTTTATATCTCGGTATGTTAAAAATGCATTATCAAGTTGACCATCTGCTATTCTCTTTTCTATCATGGCATCTATTTTCCTTCTTAAATCCTCTGAACTTTCAAATCCTTCTGCCCTTATCATGGCTTCAACCCCATCTGCCAGCATTACAAGGGCTGATTCTTTGGAAGATGGTTTAGGCCCTGGATACCTGAATTCATCTTCAGATACATCTTTATTCTCAGCAAGAGCCTTGTTGTAAAAGTACTCCATAAGTGTGGTCCCATGATGTTCTTCTATTATCTTTATTACTGCTTTTGGGAGTCCTGCTTTTTTTGCTATTTTGACTCCCTCCTTTGCATGGGACTGGAGTATAAGGGTGCTTATTTTGGGTTTAAGATTTTCATGGGGGTTATCAGTATATTGATTCTCTATAAAATATTCTGGTTTTACCATCTTACCTATATCATGATAATAAGCCCCACAAACTGCAAGTCTTGTATTTATGCCCAAAGCCTGAGCTGCCTCTTCTACTAATCTCGCAAGGGTCAAGCTGTGATTATAAGAACCGGGAGCTCTTAAGGCAAACTCCTTGAGAAGCGGGTGGTTTAAATCCGCAAGCCTTGAAAGGGTGATTTGGCTTACCACCTCTCCCACCCTTTCAAAAAAAGGCATTAAAAAATATGCCAACACCACAGAAAGGATGCTTCCCCCAGATATGAATAAAAATACAATCCCCAATTTTTTAAAGGAAACGCAGAGACCAGGATTTAAAAAAAGATAGACAAAAAAACCTGAAAGAGTTCCATACATAAGTGGTTTATAAAATTCAAACCTCGTTTCTATCCTTTCTGAAAAAAATGCCCCTGGGATTAACAAACCTAAAAGAAAAAGGTAATAAGAAAAAGAGGTTTCAAAAAATAAAACAAATATGATTGCTAAAAACAGTCCTGAAACTATGGCTGTCTCTGCTCCGTAAAACATGGAAAGTATTAAGCCGATGGATAAAAAAAGTGTGAAGTACATATTAATCCTTCCCAGAAGTATCGAAAGAAAAAGAAAAATGGATGAGACAAGAGAGATTAAAACTATTTTTTTATCCCTTTGAAGAAAAACAGTTTTTAAACTAATAAAGAAAAATAAAAGAATCGCAAGTACTAAAATATTCTCTTCTAATATGATTATCCAGAACCTTCTGCTAAAGCGGAGTTCATTCAATGTTTTAAGCTTTTCAAACATTTTAGCATTTATTCTATCCCCCTTTTTACCTATTACCTCATCTTTATATACAATGTATTTGATTCTGGAAATATCTAAATTTTTTATAAGTTCTGCTGTTTTTTTCTTATTTAAAAAGAGATTTGGAGCTATTATTGATAAGGTAACCTCTGTATAGGCTCTTCTTAATTTTGAACTTCTTGGAAAATAGATTTTCTCTTTTTCTTTAAGAATACTATCTATATCAGAAGGACCAAAAACATTTTTTATTTCTCTTTGGAGGGTATCCCTTTTTCTTTCTATAAGAACTCTTCTGTGTAAAGGATACTCATCCTTCAAGAGAAAATATCCATGAGAGAATATCTCTTCTGTCGTTTTTTCAATAGTATTGAGCAGTGTGTCTCTTTTCTTTGAAAGAAGAAGAGTTTTGGTCTCCTTTGATAAGGATAATATTTGGAGTTTTCCTTCTTTTATCCCTTTTAAAACTCTTTTTGCTTTTTTTACAGGTTTTTCTGAGAAGGAAAGTATAAGGGGAAGATTATTTTTTAATTTTTTTATTTCCTCTTTTATCTCCTTTTCTGTTTTATAAACAGGGTAGGAAAAGGGAGCTTTAATGTCTTTCTTGAGCGTTTGGTGTTCTTTGAATTTGAAGCTTTTTTTAGGATAAAGATACTTCATGTTAAAGGGAAGAAGAATAAGTAAAAGTGGTAGAAACTCTTTAATCTTGATTTTCATTTTCATTTTCAGCCTCTTCGTATGCCTTTATTATATCAGAGACTAAAGGAGGTCTTACTACATCCGTTTTATCAAAATGAACAAACTTTATTCCTTTAACATTTTTTAAGATTTCCACTGCATGTATAAGTCCTGACTTTACCGATTTTATATCCACTTGGGTGATATCTCCTGTAATTATTGCCTTTGAGTTCCAACCAAGTCTGGTAAGGAACATTTTCATCTGAGCCGGGGTTGTATTCTGAGCCTCATCCAGAATTATATAGGCGTCAGAGAGTGTCCTTCCTCTCATGTATGCTAAAGGAGCCACTTCTATTATCTGATTATCCATCAACCTCCTCATTCTTTCAGGAGGTATCATATCTGCTAAGGCATCGTAGAGAGGGCGTAAGTAGGGGTCCACCTTTTCCTTAAGATCTCCTGGTAGATATCCGAGGGATTCCCCCGCCTCAACTGCAGGTCTTGTAAGAATTATTCTATCTATCTCTTCATTTTCAAGGGCTTGGACTGCAGTTGCCACGGCAAGATATGTTTTCCCGGTTCCTGCAGGACCTATGGCGAAAATTACACTTCGTTTTTCTATACTTTCTATATATTCTCTCTGGTGTTCTGTTTTTGGTTTTATTAACTTCTTAGGAGTATATATAACCCCCCCTTCTCTTTCTCTCATTCCCTTTATCTTTTCTATTTCATCCAAGACCGTTTCTTGGTCTATAATTCTTCCCCTTCCTGCAAGTTCTTTAAAGATATTCAAGAGTCTTTCCACTTTTTCTACCTGTTTGTCTTTTCCTTCAAGTATTATCTTGTTTCCCCTGGATGTTATCTTTACATCAAAATTCTCCTTTAAAAGAGAGATATACTCACCCCCTACTCCGGTAACAAGGAGCGGGTCAATACCTCGCAATTTTAATGTTTTTCTTGCCATTCAAGAAAAGCAGGGGGAAGAGGGTCCTCTTCCCCCTTATTTGAGGATTTTTCCAATCAGTCTCTGGGTATTACGAAAAGTTGATTTGGATATATAAGATCAGGATCTCTTATTTTATCCTTATTTGCCTCGTATATTTTTGGCCATTTACTTGCATCACCATAAACGGTGAGATAACTGGCTATCTTCCATAGACAGTCCCCAGGGAAGACCTTCCACTCATTCACCCCTGGAATGAAAAGGACCCATCCAGGATATATGAGGTCTGGATCCTTAATAAGGTCCTTGTTAGCCTCATATATGCGGGGCCATTTAGAAGGGTCATGATATATATAAGGATATCCTGCTATCATTGAAAGATACTCACCAGGCTTTACTGTATATTCTGCCCAATACTTTGGACCCTTTTCAAGTTCTGCAAGTTTTGCTTCAAGTTCCTGAATTTTTTTATCAAGATCGGCTATTTCACCTTTTAGAGCATCCACCTTAGGCTG
The DNA here is from genome assembly GCA_964623485.1 of uncultured bacterium. GTDB lineage: Bacteria > Hydrothermota > Tepidihabitantia > B3-TA06 > CAYQJV01 > CAZUTC01. The sequence goes on from CAZUTC010000044.1 coordinate 7,456, forward strand.
AAGTTCATTAATCTGAGCATTTGCCGCCTCTTCCCTTGCCTTGCATTCTTCTATTCTTTTCTTCGCATCTTCTTCCTTTATTTTTTCAGCAAAGGTAAGGTTTGTAACCACAAAAAAGGCAACAAGGATTATTAATAATTTTTTCATCTTTTCCTCCTTCATTTACGCTTTGGTTTGCGGGACTCCAGATCAGCTATTTTCTTTTCCAGCTCCTTTATCTTTTCCTCTTTAGTGGCTTTCTCTGCCTTGAGACCTTCGAGCTCAGACTGGAGTTGTGCAAGTTTAGCCTCTGCCTCATCAGCAGCCTGACAGGTCTGCTCCATCTGTGCAAGTAGCTCCTTAGAAGCGTATCTTGTACACCCGGGGAATATACCTGCTATAAACAGGAACAATACCCCTAAACCTATAAGCCGTTTGTACATCTTCACCTCCTTTTTTGTGTATATATACACAAAGAATTATAAAAATCTTATTCAATTTGTCAAGTGAATTTTCAAAAAAGGATTGAGCTGAAACTCCCTTTTTGGATTTTAAGCCTCAAATTCTCGTATACATACAGAATGCTTCCCTATCTTTTTATTAATTAAGAAAGGGGTTTTTTAATTTTATATCTTTAAAGTAACCATACGGTCCATGGCCTGGGAAAATTATGGTATTTTCTTTTGCATACTTTTCTATTTTTAAAATGGATGTATGGATACGTTCTTTTTCACTTTCTGCAAGGTCTGTCCTGCCCACAGAGTCATAAAAGAGAGTATCTCCGGTGAAGATGAAACCATCACCTATTATAGAGATGCTTCCCTTGGTATGCCCAGGTGTATGAATTATTTTGATTTTTTTATCACCTATGTTAAGTACATCTTTTTCCTTTAAAAAGCCTGAAACCTTTGGCAAGGAAAATTTCCCGGGTAGAAAAGGCGCTCTCCCCATTATCCTCGCATCTTTTTTGTGGATTAAAAAACAGGCATCCTTAAACATATTTGCTCCCATTATATGGTCAAAATGTCCATGAGTGGCTATTATGAACTTTAACTTACTTCCCATGATTTCTTTTAATATTCTTTTATCGTTCCATCCGGGGTCTATAATTACTGCTTCATTTTTATTTTTAAGAAGATAACAGTTTGTTTGTAGAGGTCCAACGATAAGCCTTACTATCTCAATATCACCTATCCGGATGGAAGAACTCATATATTCTTTTTGCAAATTTCATCCCTATTCCTGGAATCCTTGAAAGGTCAAATAAGGATGCTTTTTTAATATTTTTTACAGTTCCAAAATGTTCTAATAAAATTTTTTTTCTTTTTTTCCCTATTCCAGAGATTCTATCCAGTTGAGACTCTATAAGTTTTTTTCTCCTTAGTTTTCTATGGAATGTTACTGCAAATCTATGAGCCTCTTCTCTTATCCTCCATAAAAGTTTTATTGCAGAGGTATATGCAGGAATTGTATATTCTCTTCCATCTTTTGCAAATAAATGGTCAGTGGTTTTTGCGAATGCAAAAATAGGTATATCAACTCCGGTTTCCTCGAGAGCCTTAATACCTGCGGATAACTGCCCCTTCCCTCCATCAACAATAATAAGGTCCGGCAACGATTTTTTTTCATTCAACAATCTTTTTATTCTTCTTTTTAATACCTCTTTCATCATGCCAAAATCATCCGGAGTCTCCTTTGTTTTTATTTTAAACTTTCGATATGCAGATTTTTTGGGTTTTCCATCAACAAAAACTACAAGGGAGCCTGTGGGTTGTTTCCCTTGAATATTGGAGATATCTATTCCTTCTATTCTGAGGGGAGGCTTTTTAAGGTTCAAAAATCTTTGCAATTCAGAAACTGCAAGAGGAATCCTTTTTTCTTCTGTTTGTTCAGAAAGTAAAATCTCTGCATTCCTTTTTGCAATATCCAATAATTTTTTCCTCTCCTCTCTTACATTCCATAAAATTTTAACATTTTTATTTCGGTATTTTTTAAACCAGTCGGTGAAGAACCTCTCATCCTCTACCTTTATCGAGGTAATTATTTCATCTGGGACGTCATAGGTATGGGTGTATATTGAACGAAGTATGGTAGAAATTACCTCCTCCTCTCCTGTGGAGTTTGATAGGGTAAGTGCATAATCCTCTTTTGCAAAGACTCTTTTTTCTCTTACCTTTAAAACATAAGCAATTGCTAAGTTTCTCTTTTTTGCTACTGCTATATAATCCCTTGATATATTCTCTTCCGATACCACTCTCGTGGTTCTTTTCACCTCCCTTAAGGCGATGAGTCTGTCTCTTATCATTGCTGCCTTTTCATAATCCTGATTTTCTGCATACTCCCACATTCTTTTTTCCATCTCTTTTTCTATCTCTTCAGACTGACCTGAGAGGAACTTAATTGCTTTGGTTACCTTCTCCCGGTAATCTTTCTTATCTATTTTATCAATGCACGGAGCAGAACAAAGGTTCAGTTGAAAGTAAAGGCAGGGTCTATTGGGCTTCTCTTCAGGAATTTTGTACTTACATGTTCTTATTCCAAAGACTTTTTTTACTACATGGACCGCCTTTTTCAAGTTCCTTACTGAGGTATAAGGACCGAAGAGAATGTTCCCATCCTTTCTTTCATCTCTCGTAACAAATATTCTTGGAAACTCCTCCCTTATTGTTATCTTAAGATAAGGATACTTTTTATCATCCTTTAATCTTACGTTATATTTGGGCTTGTTAAGTTTTATTAGGTTCTCCTCCAAGATTAATGCATCTGCATCGGAGTCTGTGATAATGTATTCAACACATTTGGCTACTTTTACAAGTCTTTTTACCTTTGGATCTTGGGGAGTGAGATAGGAATGAAGCCTATCGTATAGGTCTACAGCTTTTCCAACATATAAGATTCTATCTCTTTCGTCTTTGAAAAGATAAACCCCGGGTTTTTTGGGAGCCTTTTTTATGACATCTTTGATTTTATCCTCCATTAAACTTGTATTATCCCTTTACCACTCCCAAAGGTTTGAATTTTGCTACTTTTTTAGAGATTCCTGCATGGTGCACCACATCCACTACCACATCCACATCCTTGTAAGCATCGGGAACCTCTTCCTTTAAGGTCTTTTCTGAGGCAGACATTACAAGAATTCCCTTTTGTTTTAATTCACTTCTTATTGCTCTTCCTCTGGTCTGTCTTATTGCTTCTGCTCTTGACCATACCCTTCCTGCTCCATGGCATGTGGAACCGAATGTCTCCTCCATAGCTTTCTTGGTTCCCAAAAGCAGGTATGATGCGGTACCCATATCCCCTGGGATTATCACTGGTTGCCCTATACTTTTATATTTTTCTGGTATGGCAGGGTGTCCAGGACCAAATGCTCTGGTGGCTCCTTTCCTGTGTACACATACCTTTATTCTTTTTCCATTAAATTGATGCTCTTCAATTTTTGCTATGTTATGGGCTACATCGTATATCATATGCATATCCAAGGCTTCTGGAGATTTACCAAATACTCTGGAAAAGGCTTCTCTTGTCCAATGGGTTATAAATTGTCTATTTGCCCATGCATAGTTTGCAGCAGCCACCATTGCTCCAAAATAATTTCTTCCCTCATCTGAATTCACCGGAGCACAGGCGAGTTGTCTATCAGGAATGGATATACCATACCTTTGGGTTACTCTTCCCAGAATCTTAACATTGTCATCGCAAACCTGATACCCGAATCCCCTGGATCCCGTATGAACCATCACCGTGATTAACCCCTTTTTCAAGCCGAAGACTTCTGCTGCGTTTTCATCAAATATTTCTTCAACAACCTGTATCTCAAGAAAATGATTTCCTGCTCCTAAGGTTCCAAGTTGAGGCATTCCCCTTTCGTAGGCTCTTTGGGATACATTTTCCGGCTTTGCTCCCTGCATTGAGCCATTTTCTTCTATAACCTCTATATCCTCCTTCCATCCATATCCATGCTCCACTGCCCATTTTGCTCCTTTAACCAGGACTTCTTCGAGTTCTTTTCTTGAGACTCTTATCTTTCCCTTTGACCCCACACCTGATGGAATGTTATAAAAAAGTGCTCTTAACAACTCTTCCAGTCGTGGCTTAATATCATTTACAGTTAGATTTGTTCTTATGAGTCTTACTCCACAGTTAATATCATATCCTACTCCGCCTGGAGATATCACTCCATTGTCCACATCAAAGGCAGCCACTCCTCCTATAGGGAATCCATATCCCCAATGAATATCAGGCATTGCAAGGGAGTAACCCACAATTCCAGGAAGATGGGCAACATTTGCGACCTGTTCTGGTGCTTGGTCCTTTTTGATTTGAGGAAGAAGCCTTTTATCGGCATATATAATTCCTGGTACTTTCATTCCAGGTTTGTATGATTTTGGTATTCTCCATCTATAATCGTCAATTTTTTCTAAACTACCTTTCCATTCTTGGTTCATAATTTTCCTCCTTTCTCAAATTGATTATAAACATTTCTCCTTCTTTGTCAATCTTATT